>JAUXHY010000005.1 GCA_030621275.1 bacterium
CTAATAGTGTTCTCTTCGTTATAAGCACAAATTATTGCTGAAACTTTTTTCATTACACAGCTTGTTTTTTCCTGAGTTTATCTAAACTCTCCATTGTAACTTTCTTGCCTATCTCAATAACTTCAGTGGCTTTATAAAAATCAAACACACTGCAAGCATTTCTTGAAATCTCAATTAGTAAATCGGGTGGATTCTTCTCAAGTGTTAACTTGGAAATCTGAGATAGCATAAGACCTGTTGTTTCACTAATAAGGTTAAAATAGCCTGTGCTTTCCTTTTTATGTACCGTAACAAGTTTGGAAAGTTTCTTTTGAAAACCATTTAGCTTACCCCTGGTAAGTTTTTCAAAATACCCCCAATCGGGGTCATTATCAGTTGATTGTTGAAATGGAATTTGCGCGATTACATTAACTGCAATAAGAATGTCACCTTCCTGTCGAAATACTCGATTGACTGGTAAAGGGTTTAAAACACCACCATCAACAAAGAGAGAGTCGTTTTTTAACACAGGAGTGATGACAAAAGGTATTGAAATAGAAGCACGTATAGCTTCAAACAAACTACCTTCTGTTAATACGACTTCTTTTTTTTGACTCATGTCGGTGACTACAGCAGCATACTTTATGGGCAAGTCCTGGATATTCTGATCAGGTATGAATTTTTGGATCTCTTTTAGAACTTTATCAGCTTTAATTATTCCCTTTGTACTTAGCGTAAAATCAACCAGGTTGAACATATCCACTTTACTAAGGGAACATAACCATGATTCATATTCATCTAATTTGCCGGCTGCATATACCCCTCCAACCAAAGCACCCATAGATGTGCCGGATATGGAGCTAATCTCATATCCTTGTTTTTCAAGCTCGCGGATTACTCCTATGTGTGCAGTTCCACGGGCACCACCACTACCCAATACCAATGCTACTTTCTGTTTCATCTCATTGTTTCAATTTTCTAACTGTAAACTCATCATCTGATAAACCTGCATCATAAATAACATCAGACATCAACATGATTGTTTTGTGATTTTTCTTAAGGTCGGTCATTTCAATTTCTTCGGCATTCCAATATTTTCCAATTTGAATAAATTTATAGTTTGCCTCTTTTATTTTCTTATTTCCTCTATCATAATACCCCATATAAGTCGGATGATAAATGGTTTTGTGAACTTTGACTATTAACTTGGAATAAGCCGATTTGGGAGACTTAGGTTTCAATTCCAGAATAAATACATCTTCTTCCGTATTTATAAGTGTGGGAGTGTATTTTTCAGAATATGGTATTGATTCCATATCATCGTATGAAAAATCTGTTCCAGCAAAGTTTGTGTTTTTAACTGATGAGGATATTCTACGTTCTTTACCAAAAGCAGGCATATACAAATACATTACGTCATTTGGTAAGGATAGGACTGAAATTCCAGCCTGTGATGACGGAGCCGTAAATCGAAAAATACGTTTATCATTACCTTTTTGAATAACATTTGCTTCTCTGGTTTTTTGTTTCCCATTCTTATCGATTAATACAATCTCTGTTTTACCTGACACATCTTTAGCGGAATACATTACATCATCCATTTTCGTTAAAATGGAGTTTCCGTCTTGTGCTAATACATTAAATCCTGTTAAAAGAAATAATGTAATTACAATTACTAATGATTTTATTGTTTTCATTTTAAACACCTTTTATTTAATAAATTTTTAAACGACCTGTTCTTTTTTTCTATAATACAGGATTAGTAACACTGGCAATAAAGTTAAAGCCCCAAAACCTGAGCCAACCATACTCAATGCAATCAGTATCCCAAAGTTTTGCAGAGGTACCAGTTGTGAAAATATTAGGACCAGAAATCCGGCAGCTACCGATAAAACATTTATGACGATTGCCCTACCGCTTATAATGATTGTTTCTTCCATGGCTTTATGCAAACTTTTGGTCTTTTTATGAACATGATTGAAATGAGTAATAACATGAATTGAATAATCAATTCCAATACCAAGTGCTATACTTGCAACAAGGACTGTTGCAATATCTAAAGGTATACCTGTTACCCCCATAAAACCGAAAAGGATTATTATTGTTGCAATTATAGGCATAGTTGCAAAAACGCCCTTCATTGGCGATCGCAATATCGAACCAACGATCAACAGCACCATAATTATTGCAATTACCAGGCTACTTATTTGACTGTCGAGCAGGCTTTTGTCTAATTGATGGTAAACAGTCGGTAAACCTGTCACTTCAATTTTACATTCTTCCGTGGAATTATCAGCAACAAAAGCATCCATATACGCCACAAATTCAATCACTACATTACTTTCAGTCGCTCCAAAACTTGATTGAATGATTGCCTTATCAAGATCATCGGAAACAAGCTGAGGCATAATTTCCTGACCATCAAGTAAAAACCATAACTGCTCAATTTTAGCTCTTTCATCCGGAATACGTTTACCCTCGCCCATTACATCATTCATTTCTTCTACAAGACCTGCAACTGATTGGGTTCGTTTTATTGCAGAAAACGCTTTCATGTGAGTTTCTGTTTTTAGCATCATCTTAAGAACATCGGGACTTTGAATGTCCCCCTGGAACACAACAAATATAGGTGATGACCCTCCGTATTTTTCCTGCATTATATCTTCTGTTACACGCGTAGGATTATCGCTTTTGAAGTACTCAGTCATATTTACTTCACGTTCTACTAGGAAAAGGCAACCTATACCAGTAAGCATTAGTAATCCCCAAGTATATAAAGTGTATTTGGGGTGTTTGATCAATAAATTTTTTAGAGGTATTAGAATAAATTTACTAATGATTGTCTGCTTCTCGCTAATATCCGTCTTAGTTTTTTCTCTACTTGCATACATAGAAAATACTGAAACCACCGCTGGAACAAAGAATAGCGATAGAATTACAGCGAAGAAAACTCCCAGTGCAGTAAAAATACCAAAGTCACGGATTATATTAAGATATGACCCAAAGACAAACGCAACAAAACCAATCATGGTTGTTATCCCAGCAAGCAGGACTGGAACGGTAATATAGGTAACAGCTTCCACCAATGAATTTTCATGACCATGACCGCCAGGGGTGGTATTTATTCGATTGACAACATGAATCGTATAGGCGCTTCCAATAGCGAGTAAAATGATTGGTGTGATGTTAGATATCATTGATAATTCATAGCCTAACAAAACCATTATCCCCAAAACCCAGATTACTGACAAAGCCGCCGTTAACATAGGTAACACAACCCCACTAAAAGATCTGAAAGCCAGAAAGAGAATGAGTGTGATTAGAAAAAATGTTATCGGGAGTAATCTGGTCATATCGAGAACTATTAAGTCTGCTACATCATTTGCTACAAATGACAGTCCACCGAAGTACAGTTTCTCTGGTAGATCCAGTGCAACAATGGTTTCTTTAATATTTTTTGCTATGGCTTGTTTATCATCACCATCAAGCAAGGTAAACAGGATTAAAGTGGAAGTACCGTCTTCAGATACAATAGTACCATTATACATATCTTTTGACATCACCCTGGCTTTCAAAACCGCTAACGCTGAGTCCGTTTCCGGTAACTCGTATTCGTCAACCAGCGTACCTATTTCTATGCCCCATTCGCTGCCCTTAATATCGAGTACATTTGTGAGGCTGGTTACTGAAAATATACCATCCATTACTCTTAATTCGTCAGTAATTAGCTTGATATGTTCAATAACTTCATTGTTAAAAACATCTTCAGTTTCAATGATAATCATACCCATATCATTACCACCGAATTCTGTACCAATTTCTTTGAAAAGTAGAGCTGCAGGATCATCATCAGGTAACGAACTGATGACATCTACATCTATCTTTAGATCTTTGAGTTGATATCCAAGAAATGCTGTTACTCCAATAACCACGAAGATTATCAACCATTTAAATTTCACTGTTGTTTTTGCTAATTTGTCCATATTCGCCTTTTAATTGTTTTGTATTTTAATCGTTTTATATTTTAATCGTTTTGTAGTCAGTTTTGGTCAAAAAAATTTATTAAGCTAATCCTTTAGTAAGTATACCCATTAAACCTTCAAAATAAGGGGAATATTTTTCATATCTATTTTGTAAATAAAACGGGATTTCAAGTCCTTTAAAAATCATAATAAATATATCTAATAAGACATCCATATCTTTGATAGCTGCAAATTCCCCATTATTAACTCCTTGTATTATTATCTTTTTTAAATTTTCTTTTTCCCACTCATCTAATTCATTTCTTAAATCATCAATAAAATCAAAATGTTCAAAGAAATCTGCCTTTAAAGTTTCGTGATAGTTCGCAGCTTCATTTAGAACTTCCATTCTTTTTAAAAGATATTTTTTTAATTTTTTAGTAGCATCTAATTCTAAATTGTCAACAATAACTGATAATTGACTCCTTAGAGCTTCCATTTCTTTAGATACAACCTCTCTAAACAAATCCTCCTTACTGGCAAAATGATAATATAATGATCCTTTTGCCTTCCTTGCGATTTTTGCAATCTCATCCATAGAAGTTTTATGAAATCCAAAACGACTAAATAACTTAGTCGCAACACTTATAATTTTATCTCTTGTTTTTTCTATTGACATTTCAAACTATTTAAACTATTTGACTATTATCGTTCTATAGTCTAATTCAAATTTAATACATTAATTAATTAAAACAAATAAAAAATACAAGAAAGTTGTGGACTTATTTCTACGGTTTTACTAAAGATTCTTTATTAAAATAGCTATCGGATAAATCAATATTATATTTTATATCAGAAACATCCATAACGGTATGCGAACCGGTTTGGATATTCTTCATTATTAGTTTTGTAGAAAAATTATAATTCTCAAAATTTTGATATTCACTAATAGTTAAAACTTTAAATAGCTTGTTACTCTTATCATAGAATTCAACTCTGCGCAGTAACCAATTATCACTATCAATCCATACTAAGCGACGTTTATACTGCGTTTGCGTATGACCAATTACTTCTACAATATAACAATGCTGGTCGTTCAGATTTTCCTCATCTTTTAAAAAATATTGCTCATTTGACTGGTTGAAGCTTTCCAAATCTTCATAAGAAAATTCTGTATTCATGAATCTTTGTGTTTTTGCTTTAGATTCAATCTGTTTTGCGGTTTTTAATTTAGGTAAAAATAACCACTGATCATTTCCCCCTGATCGATTTGACCAAATTAAAAACCCGGTTCCTTTAACAATATCCGGTTTTAGAAACCTTAATAGTGATTTACTTTTATACTTACCGGTATTATACCTTTTAAGATACCTTACCATCTCACGCACACGTACTTTTTCTTTACCACGTTTTATTTCAGTATGCGTCAATTTAATATTCATCTTTGTAATTAATACTTTTTCAGAAGATTCCATATTGACAATTACATCACGACCAGTTAATTGTTCAGCTTGTAAGGCAACAGAAAATCCAAATGTCAAACTCAACAATATCTCTACGAACATACTCCCCAAAAATGCTGTCAAATATTTCACTTCATCCTCTAAAAGCTACAACCATCAAACAAAGATGGTTTCTGATTTTCATAATCTTCGACTGCTTCCCAATATTCATCATCTATTGATAAATATTCATTTTTCAAATGTTCGTATGCTGCAGTTCCTAGTAACTCTGAGCCTAAACTATTTGGGTGTATACCGTCATATGTCCAAAAGTGTGCAGGGTTGTCTCCTATCGCAGTTTTAAAATCTATTATAGTAAGCCCATATTTATTTGCAATCGCATCAATAACCACATTTAGTTCATCCATAGTAGCATTTGCTAATGTGACGTCTTTACCATTAACTGACACCCTATGAATAAGATAACCTAAAACGACTGTACTTAATTTTTTAAATTCTATAACCAAATGTTCATATTCAGATCTCCACTTATCTTTTCCGCCTTGGTCTGCCACAGAATACCATTCCCAATCATTAGCACCTAGTAGTAAAACTACTCTTTCGGATTTTCTATTTATCACTACTTCATATTCTTCTTTATCCTTGTAAGCATTTTGAACAACACCAGCACCCGGAACTCCGTAGTTATGTACGCGCCATGTATAACCATTTTTTATCATTAAAGTATTGGCATACCCTGGATATCCATTTCGTGTAATTGAGCTACCCACACAGTCTATATATTGAGAGTTACTAAAAGCAATTAATATTAATATTGCAGATAATATTTTTTTCATTTAAATAAAAATTTTGGTTGAAATAAACTAATTATTGCTGGCAAGAGTGCCAAAGCACCTACTAGACACATCCCGATAGATAGCAAAATTAATAATCCAAAGAAATTAACCGGAACAAAAACTGAAAATAATAATACAGAGAATCCGATAATTACCGATAAAGCATTAAAAACAATTCCTTTCCCAGATAATCTTAATGTAGTGAAAATGGCTGTATTCAGATTTTGCCCCTCTTTAATGTGTTCTTTCACATGCCACAAAAAATGTACCGTATAATCAATACCAACACCAATCATAATACTAGACAGCATGGCAGTTGCTATATCCAAATCAATTCCCGTATATCCCATAAAACCAAATACAATAATTATTGCGGAAATCAGCGGTAAAACCGATATAACACCACCGACTATTGATCTAAATACAATCGCCATAATACTAAACATAACGATTAATGAAATTATTAAGCTAACCATTTGCCCTTTTACAATTAATTGTGCTAATGTTCCCAGCATTGCAGCTCCACCTGATAATTTCATTGCTCCCATATCTGCAAAATTTGTTTGAATAAAATCTTGTGTTTCATCGACAATAGTAGAAATCTGATTTGTATTAATTTCCTTTATTCGGACAATTAACTGCGAGTTTTCGGGATAGTCAACATCATCAATTAGTACCGATATCCCGGATTGCTCATCGGTTAAACCATATATAAATATATATTGAGCAATTAATTCCTCATCATCAGGTATGGTATAATATGTTGAGTCACCATTGTTAAATGCCATATGAATTGTTTTAACTACATCCACTATGGAAGCAGTTTGACTTACCAATGGATATTTTTTAAAATGTTCTGTTAATAACTCAATATTCTGCAATACTTGAGGATCAAACGCATTTCCTTCAATCAATACGGATATTTGCGCAGTACCGCCAAAACCTTCTGATATTGCTTCATTATGAATTCGGATTCTAGCATCTTTTTTATAATAATTATTAGGATTAGAGTCAACGCTCACCAATTTTATTCCAAAGCAGGCAATTATCAATACAATAATCGTACTTATAATCGCACTGCGATTATATTTTATAAAAAACTTTCCCCATTGGTTTAGACCAGTATTAATACGTCTGAAACTTAGTGGATTACTCAGCAGGGCAGGCCTTTTAGCAATGTTGAGGATTGCAGGAATTAACAATACGCTGACTATAAATGCAATAAATATACCAAATGCCACAAAAATACCAAGCTCGCGCGCCTTTGGTAAGATATGACTTAATAAACCTAAAAATCCTAGTACTGTAGTTAATCCAGCAAGAAATATTGGAAAGCTCACACTCTCCAAAGTTTTTTTTATAATTTGTACACGTGATGCTTTTAAGTCATCTTTAGAATAATCATAATAGTGTGAAATGATATGAATACCATAATTATTGGTTATTGCAATCAGCATTACAGGAATTAAAATACCTGTAAACGGAAGATCGAGCCCTAAATAACCCATCAATCCCAAAGTCCAAATTGTTGAAATAACTACAACCATTAACGGCAAAATAACACCCAACCAACTTCTAAAACTAAAAGTCAAAAACAATATCATTAATAATAAACCAACAGGTAGAAAAATTGACATGTCGCGTTGCATTTGAGTTGTAACATTTGCACGTGTTAACGGCATTCCAGCAAAATAAATATTCTCAGGACCTTCAAATTGCTTTACCAATTCTTCAATTGTATTAATAAGTTTATGTTCATCGTAATCAAATGAAACGGTCAGTTGACAAATGAACGACATCATTCGAAAATCATCTGAAATAATGTTTCCGACTACCCGACTGGTAGTACTGAGATAACTTTTTAATGAATCAACTTCCGCATCAGTATTGGGAAACTGTTCTATCAATGGATTTATTTGGAAACCATCTTCTGAGCTCGATATTTTTGACGAGGAATATAGTGAAACCACTTTATCAATAATGTCAATATCTGCAAGAGAATCGGCAAATGCTCTATATTTTTCTAAGGTGTGACTATATAATAAACTATCTGATTCAACAGCCAATACTAAGATTGTTGTTCCTCCAAACAGGTCGTCAATCTCATCCATGGTTTGCAAAAATTCATGTTGTTTGGGTACCATCGACTTTAGCGAAGGGTCAAATTCAAGCTTTAAAGCACCTATCAGGAAAAATATAGTTAGCGCAAAAATTGCGATAACTAACGCCCATGGTTTATGCGAAATAAACTTATATAAAATATTAGTGAATTGCTTTGAGTCCATAATAACCGGGCAGAAATTTACATTATATTTTTCTCGTAAACATAACGCCATTTAAATCGAAAATCTTGTAAATTGTTATATGCTTCCTGATATAAATACATTATTAAAACCGCGTCCGAAGAAATACAGAAATTTAGTAAAACATATTCAGCATGATTTAATTTTCCAAGAGTCCGAGTCATTTTCTTTAACTCAGGATGACTTATTTAACGATCTAACTACAAGTCGTGGCACCTCACGATTTATGGGAGTTTTTAGTACCCGCGGTATAGAATTCACTCTTAGAAAATTTGGTTATTTTGATCATCTAAAACATGTCGGTTTACCAGAACCGATTATTACTTTAGATACAAGTGATCCATATAAACATAGAGTTCAGATTAGTCACCGAATTGGAGAAAAATTGTTGCTGTCCGGTGAATTAGTAATGCGACGTAGTACTTTTAAATCTCCGCCTTTAGGTAATAAAAAATATCCTCCTGCAGATTTGTTAGTGATCGAATGGTTTTTATTACAAAATCCATTAAAAAAATTCGCCCGTAGGCGACCGCAACTACCCGGTCAGGATTACCCCGGACTTGGAATAAGCAGTATAATATTTGAAGTTTTCTATTGGACGGCAAAAAGACTCCGCGCCGATGGAGTTGTACTTGTCCCAAATTACTTACATACCGGTCTTTTTTACGGCAGAAGATTTATGTTCATTAACCCAAATAAACAAGGTACCCTGTTTGCTATAGATAAAATAAAAAATATAAAATATTCACTGAATCAACTTTCATGGGCATGTGCTGAAGGACAGTTAATCAATAGAAAAACAGATTCAGTATTCATTTGGAAACCTGCACCGATGATACTCCCGGTCTCAAGACTTGCTAGAGAATACTTTGGATCAGATATATATGTTAATAAAACAAAAGCATCGCAGAAAAAATTAGATTTAAAAATAAATCGAGGATACAAAAAACAATTCGATGCAAATTGGGAAGCAATATAAATGACTAATAAAAAATTAACTAAACCAATAGTGATAATTGCCAATGGGAAATATCCATCTCATCCTTATCCAAATGAATTAATAGAAAATGCAAATACTATCATTTGTACAGATGGTTCGGCAAATAAATTAAAAAACCACGGATACGATCCAACATTTGTAATAGGCGATATGGATTCTATCAAAAATATTAAGGATTTTAAGAACTCCGAGTTCCTACATATTCCTAAACAGGATAATACTGATCTCGAGAAGACTTTTGATTTTTGTATTGATTCATTAGTAAAAGAAGTAACAGTGCTCGGTGCAACCGGAATACGTGATGATCTTGCAATGGCAAATATGTTATTATTAATGAAATATCATAGAAAGCTTAAAATTAAAATGGTCACAGATATATATACTGTAGAATGTATTAAGGGTAAACACAATTTTAGTTCGTTCACAGACCAACATATTTCACTTATAGCAGTATATAAAGTAAAATCTGTAACGACCAAAGGTTTAAAGTATTCACTGACAAAACAATCCATCTCACCATCAGGACATGGTGTAAGTAACACAGCTACCGGTAACAAGTTTACAATTAGATCATCAAATAGGATGCTTCTATTCCGGGGCCATAAGTAGCTGCATGCATGTTTTAGACCTTTCAATTGTCCTAATATATTTCGTTATTGTTGTAGCAATCGGTTTTTACCGAAGCAAATTTTCTACCGAAAATTCAGATAATTATATTCTCGCCGGACGTAAGCTCAGTTTGCCGGGTTTTGTTGCTACTTTAGTTACCACTTGGTATGGCGGAATTTTGGGAATCGGTGAAAATACCTTCAATTTTGGAATTCAGACCTGGTTTATTTTTGGACTCCCATATTATTTTTTCGCAATTTTATTTGCGATTTTCGTTGCGCCACGCATCAGGAAACTAAATTTTATTTCTATACCCGATCACTTTCATAATCAATATGGAAAAATTTCAGGAGTAATTAGCGGCGTATTTCTGCTCTTTTTGGCAAGTCCCGCCCCCTACATCTTAAGCATCGGGATTCTACTGGAATACACAATCGGGATACCGTTTTTATGGGCATTAATAGTTGCCACCATTTTTAGCTTAATTTATATTTGGAAAGGTGGTTTTGGAGCAATTGTACGAACCGATATACTTCAGTTTATTTTAATGTTCGGTGGATTTATACTATTAATAATATTTGCCTGGATTAAAATCGGTTCACCAATAGAAGTTATTAAACAATTACCGGCTGAGCATCTTTCACCAACCGGTGGGAATTCAATTCAGTATATTTTTGTTTGGTTTTTTATTGCAATGTGGACATTTATTGATCCAGGATTTTATCAACGTTGTGCTGCAGCGAAATCGCCTAAAACAGCGCAAAAAGGAATCCTCATTTCTGTAATATTTTGGTTTATATTTGATTCACTAACGCTCACTTCGGGGTTATACGCCCGTGTTTTGCTGACTGATGGACATGGTCTATTTGCCTTCCCTGCTCTCGGGCAAGCGTTACTTCCACCAATATTTTATGGTTTGTTCATCACCGGTTTATTGGCAACAATAATGTCAACAATTGACTCACTTGGATTTATAAGTGCATTTACATTTGGTAGAGATATTGTTGGGCGTATCAAAAATAATAATCAAATTGACAATTCAGCATCTTTAATCCGTTTAGGATTAATTATTATGGCAATCATAGCAATTATATTAGCTTATGTGTTTCCATCAGTAGTAAAATTATGGTACATAATGGGTTCAATCTTGGTGCCAGGATTGCTAATTCCATTTTTAGTGTCGTTTACAAAATTAAATTTAAAAAATTGGCAGGGACAAATTTTATTAGTAATTCCTGTGTTAATCTCAATTTTGTGGTTTATTCTTAATAGCGCTATATCAAATTTTTCATTAAAGATTGAACCATTTTATCCAGGGATGTTTACATCAATATTATTATCGTTCTTATTCATCTTTACTCAAAACAGAAAATTTGAAAAAGGAAATATCTTATGAAGTTAGTGCTACTTGCATTTGGAACAATATTTTCAGCTGAACTCGGAGATAAGACTCAATTAGCAATATTAGTTATGAGATCAAAGGAATTATCCGGATGAGGTTTATTTGTTGGAGCTATGTTATCATTTACCATTTTAACCGCAATCGCGATCTTGTTTGGAGGATGGCTGCAGACAAAAATCCCTGCTGAAGCTATTCAAAAAATTGCCGCAGGAAGTTTTATGATTATTGGACTTCTAATGTGGTTTGGAAAACTGTAAATAAAAACCTTACGCCCTGTAAAATACGGGGCGTAAGGTTTTTTCCCACTAAACTAAATCAAATCAGATAAATTCTTACTCAAATCAAACTTGAATTTATTAACGTCAATCTTAGGTTCATGCCACACACCGTAATCACCTGCCATAATCAATTTTTGGATATACGATTTTACCAGAGCATCAGTACATTGATTATCATACCAACGAATATCAATTTTAGAGCTTGTTTCACTTATAGCGCCAAGCAAGGCTGATAAGAAAGTTTGACGATTCTCGGTATCTGTATTGATCTTACAGAATCCTGCCTCAATTAATCCTTCAATTTGACCCCAATCTGTTCCTACAAAATCTAACCATTTTTGTTTAGAATTGGTTGGATCATTCATTTTATCTAATTGCTCAACAGCGTATTTAACTACTTCGGGATAAAGCGTAGAAGCACCGTGCGCTACAAATGTTATTTCGGGATTTATTCTATCAGCAACTGCAAGCAACTCATGTGCTAACTTAATATTCAATTTTACTTTTGAGCCGGGTTTCCCTTTATTCGGTCCATGCATTGTCCCAATTGTTGGTGCTAACATTAACACGCCGGTTTGCTTTAAAAAATAATCCAATTCATCAGGATTAGTATATGTTGAAAATTCAGATTTGGTGTCTTCATCCTCTTCGCCTGCTAAAACTCCTAACTCACCCTCGACAGAAAGTCCAAGTGGGTGTGCCATATCGACGACTTCGCGTGTCAAATCGGCGTTATCCTCTAAAGGCATCGCCCGTTTATTTTTCTTATCTGTAGAGTTATCAGCCATAACACTTGTTAAATGCTGAACGGATGCTTGTACAACTCGCCGTCCCGCATCGGAAATATAATCTCCGTGATCCAAATGGGTAGATACTTTAACGGATGATCTTGCTGCTTTTTTAGCGATATACTCAGAAACAACTTCTAATCCATAAATAACATCACCTTCTCCGAAATGTTTAAGCGCCGAGTTAGAAAGTTCCATCAATCCAGAAGAACCTAACAACTCAAATGCCCGAAAAGCTGCATTTATTCCTTGAAAATGTGTTACATTAAACGCCGGTACGGCATACCGCTTCCCTTTTTGGTTCCCCTTTTCACCATTCTTCGCTTTTAAGCACAATGCGTGTGCCGTAGTCATATTAGTTGGGAATCTTCTATCAGTATTTAATTTGGGTGGTAATTTTTTCATCTTCTCTCCTTAATAAATTTAAATTTGTCCAATTGATTTCAATAATGTTTGAAACCATCCTTGTTTAATATCAAATTCTTTGCCGCCTTTAATTCTTTGAAAATCAATAAGCTTTAACTCATCATTGGCTTCATAATCCATCCCTACAACGCCGTTGTCACCGGCGATTGCACATTCAGCAGCTAACATTGCTGATCCTTTAATTAGTGCCAAATCTCTTGAGTTTGGCGCAGCCGATCTTGCAAAATAACCACCTTTTTGCACAAGGGTTCTATCTGCTTTCAATTCTTTTGCAAATTTCTTTGCAAACCATTTACCGGGGTTAATAGTATCTAATTTTACATGACCAAAAGCGTCGCGGGGAACTTTCTCTCCTTTAGCTTCTAATTCGCTAATGATTGTATCTTTTCCGGCACCCTCGCTTAAAAATATATTAACACAGTCTTTTTCATCCATCAACTCTTTCAAACGCACCATTTCTGATTTCATATCAATATGTAATTCAGGTACATAAACAGCATCGATGTCCCATCTATTTTTTGATAATTGTATCTCAGGTAAAAAAGTACGTTTATTTAATCGATACCGATACGCAACTGCCGTTGCAGCAGTAAGCCACCCACAATGGCGACCCATAACTTCGTGAATAATTAATTGTCGAGTACTTGTTGTATTTTCATTAACAACATTTTCAAAGAAAACAGCTCCCTGTTCAGCAGCAGTTAGAGCACCCAAAGTTTGAGTAATTGGTATTACATCATTATCAACAGTTTTGGGCATACCTACAACTGTTAAATTGTAGTTATTGTCTTTTAAATATTTGGACAATTCTGCTGCCATTGTATTGGTGTCATCGCCACCAATTGTATGTAAAATGTTAACTTCATCCTTCACTAATTGATTAGCTGCAACCTCAAGCGGGTTTTCATTTTCCTTTACATATCCTTTTTTAATACAATCGTCAATATTTGTAAGTTTAACGCGACTATTACCAATCGGGCTACCGCCAAATTCATATAATATTTTCGCATTACTTTTCACAGATTCAGGAATTTCAATACTTTTACCAAGGAGAAGACCACGGTAACCATTTAAATATCCCATTAACTCGGCGTTTGGAGCCAGTTTATTATATTCTTCAATTAGCGCTCCAATAGAAGCGGATAGACAAGGCGCAATACCTCCGGCTGTTAGAAATGCTATTTTCATATTATTTTTACTCTTAACATAAATAATTTTTGTATTTTTTTATATGAATAATCAGGTAAAAAAGATACTCTGGAAACCTACAAAAAAACAAATCAAAGAATCACAGATGACAAGATTCACAGAATTTGTGAATGATTGTCACCGATTATCTTTGCAAAATTACGAAGAATTACACAATTGGTCTGTAAAAAATATTGCTGATTTTTGGCAAACATTTTATGATTTTAGCAAAATAATTCATACAGGCAAAATAAAATCGGTGGTTAGTGATGATTCTAAAATGCCGGGAGCTAAATGGTTCTCCGGTATCAAATTGAATTTTGCTGAAAATCTCTTACATTATCAGGATGACAAAAATGCCATCATATTTAAAGGTGAAGATAGAAAACCACAATATATTACATATAAACAATTATTTGATAGAGTGTCAATTTTAGCAAGCGCAATGAGAAATGCTGGCGTACAACAGGGAGATAGGATTGCCGGATTTTTACCAAATATGCCAATCGCCATAATCGCAATGCTTGCAACCGCTTCAATCGGAGCAATTTGGAGTTCATGCTCCCCTGATTTTGGAATAAAAGGTGTATTAGATCGCTTCAAACAGATAAAACCAAAAATTTTATTCGCAGTGGACAGATATTATTACAATGGCAAAAAGTTTAATTATCTTGATAAAGTTAAGCAAATCGCAGAACAACTACCGACTTTAGAAAATGTGATAATAAATCCATATATTTCACACTCCGTTAATGTTGATGATATTCCGAAAGGAATCAGTTACAAAGATTTCACAAATAAATCCACTAAACAAGAATTGCAATTTGAGCAATTGCCATTTGATCATCCATTATATATTATGTATTCCTCGGGAACAACCGGAATGCCCAAAGCTATTGTCCACGGAGCCGGGGGAACATTAATACAACATCTTAAGGAGTTACGTTTACATACCAATCTAACTCATGAAGATAAAATATTCTATTTTACAACTTGTGGTTGGATGATGTGGAATTGGCTTGTTTCCGCATTAGCGATTGGCTCTACCGTGGTTTTGTACGACGGTTCGCCATTCCATCCGGATGGAAATGCCTTGTGGAATTTAGCTGATGAACTTGGCATAACAGTATTTGGTACTAGTGCAAAATACATCGCAAGTTGCGATGCAGCCGAAGTTAAACCAATAACTAATAATAAATTGTTAGAACTTAGAACAATTCTTTCAACCGGTTCCCCACTTTCACCAGAGAGTTTTGATTATGTTTACGACAATATTAAAAAAGATTTGACCCTTTCATCGATTGCAGGCGGCACTGATATTATATCTTGCTTTGTTTTAGGAAATCCAAATTTGTCGGTTTATCGTGGAGAGATCCAATGTAAAGGGCTAGGAATGAATGTGCACTCATATTCGGTCAATGGAAAATCTCTAATTAATAAACAAGGCGAATTAGTTTGCACCAGACCTTTTCCTTCAATGCCAATCTATTTTTGGAATGACTCCGATAGAGAAAAATATCGAAAAGCATATTTTGAGGAATATCCCGGTATCTGGCATCATGGAGATTATATTTCTATCAGTAAACATGGTGGAATAACAATGCACGGAAGAAGCGATGCAACCCTAAACCCGGGTGGTGTCAGAATTGGTACATCAGAAATCTATAGAGTGGTGGAAAACATGCCTGAGATAGATGACAGTTTAGTTATCGGTCAGGAATGGCAAGG
Organism: bacterium; assembly: GCA_030621275.1. GTDB lineage: Bacteria > Fidelibacterota > Marinisomatia > Marinisomatales > JAHJCW01 > JAHJCW01. Next base: position 15,963 of record JAUXHY010000005.1, read on the forward strand.
CGATGAAAGAGTTATCCTATTTGTAAAATTAAATGATGGATACAATCTTGATAAAACACTAATTACTAAAATTAAAAATATAATAAAATTAAATTGTTCACCACGTCATATTCCTGCAAAGATATTATTGACTCCCGATATTCCTTATACTATTAATGGGAAAAAAGTGGAAATTGCCGTTAAGAAAATAATCTTCGGTAAAAATATTAGTAATCGTGAAGCTCTTTCAAATCCCGAAAGTTTGGATTATTATAAAAATTTAGAGGAATTGAACAAATAAAGTAGAGACAGGGCATGCCCTGTCTCTA
>JAUXHY010000223.1 GCA_030621275.1 bacterium
ATGTGTGGAATAGTTGGATATTGGGGTAATAAGAATTCCGTTCCGATATTGATAAAGGGATTAAAACGTTTAGAATATCGTGGTTACGATTCTGCCGGCATTGCAGTTCTTGATAATGATAAAATAAATTATTTAAAACGGTCGGGAAAAGTAAAAATATTAGAAGACGCAATTGATAAATCTGACATTAAAGGAAATATTGGTATTGCACACACTCGATGGGCCACACACGGAATTCCAAACGATATTAATGCCCATCCTCAGATGGATGTCTCTGAATCAATCGCATTAATTCATAATGGTATAATTGAAAATCATTCAGTTTTACGTGAATTTCTTGTAAATGAAGGTATAAAATTTAGAAGCGATACTGATACGGAGGTCATTGTTCAATTGATATCCTCAATATATAATCATAACGGGCTATCATTGGAAGAAGCGGTTAGAGCGGCGTTACAGAAAGTAGTTGGTGCATATGGAATAGTATTAGTTAGCAAAGATGAACCTGATAAATTAATTGCCGCAAGATTTGGAAGCCCACTCGTCGTCGGAATAGGAGAAGGTGAATATTTTATTGCAAGTGACGCAGCCCCTATTATTGAATACACTAGAAAGGTTATGTATCTCGATGAAGGGGAAATGGCTATTATTTCGGATGGTGAGTTAACCATAAAAATGATTTTTGATAATACAGTAGTATCCAAGAAAATATCTAAGGTGGATTGGTCGGTTGAACAGATAGAAAAGGGAAATTTTCCACATTACATGCTTAAGGAAATTCATGAGCAGGAACGGACAGTAATAGATACAATGAGAGGTCGGCTTAGAGTGGAAGAAGGAAATGCCTTTTTAGGAGGGCTTCAGGACTACTTACCAAGGATCGAGTCAGCTCGCCGATATTATATCACAGCTTGTGGAACATCATGGCATGCAGGAATGATAGGAAAATATTTGCTGGAGGAATATGCCGGAATTCCTGTTCATGTTGAGTATGCTTCCGAATTTAGATATCGTGAAACGATTGTAGGACCCGATACAGTAGTTATTGCAATAAGCCAATCGGGGGAAACAGCTGATACTTTGGCGGCAATTCGAAAAGCGAGAGATAAAGGTGCTTTAACCATGGGCATTTGTAATGTGGTTGGTAGTTCCATTTCCCGTGAAACAGATTGCGGGGTATATACGCATGCCGGTCCTGAAATAGGAGTAGCATCCACAAAAGCATTTACTGCACAAGTAACAGTTTTATCTATGTTTGCATTAATGCTTGGAAGGAATAAAAAGAGGTTATCTAAATCACAGGGACAAGAAATAACTCGATCAATGAATAAGCTAGGACAATACATCAAAGAAGTCTTGGCAGATGATGAGCAATTAAAAGTGGTTGCCAAAGATACTCAAAATGTAAATAATTATCTCTATCTAGGTCGTGGATTAAATTATCCTGTTGCCTTAGAAGGTGCTTTAAAATTAAAAGAAATTTCTTATATACATGCAGAAGGATACCCTGCTGCAGAAATGAAACATGGACCAATTGCTCTAATTGATGATAAAATGCCGGTTGTTTTTATAGCCCCTCATGATAAAACATATGAGAAGATTTTATCAAATATTGAACAAGTGAAATCTAGAAAAGGTATTACAATAGTTATTACTGATAAGCATTCAAAAGAATTAAAAAAGTTATCCGATTATTTAATTGTTGTTCCTAGTACTCATTCAGGTATTTTCCCAATTCTTGTATCAATTCCATTACAATTGCTTGCTTATCATTTAGCTGTATTAAGAGGATGTAATATTGACCAACCGCGTAACTTGGCCAAAAGTGTCACTGTTGAGTAGTCCAAGAAGATATTTAATTATTTTCCTTGTCACTTTTCCATTATTTGGTCAAGCGAGTGAGGGTGATTATTTACAAAATAATTATACTTTTAAAACTGCGGTTAAGCAATATAATGCTGGTGATTATGAGAATGCCGACGAAACACTATCAAAGATTTCTTCTTCTGAAAATGATTATTTTAAAGAAGAGATTGCCTTGCTCACCATGAAAGTAAAGTACCGTTTAAATGATTATCGTTCAAGCAAAGAAATTGGTAATTCCTTATTGCATGATCATCCAAATAGTGAGTACTGCACTGATGTATTGATTACACTGGGTGATATTTTTATCGCTGAAGGATTGTATAATGCTGCGTTCCGAACATATCTTAAATCATATAAGAAAAATGGTAATAAGCAATATAAAAAAAACATAGTAAAAAGAATATTTTTATCATTACAAATGGGTATTTCTCCAAGTATTCCCGAAGAATTATTGGCTATCGAAATTGATCAAGATTTAGTACAAATATTATTATTGGCGAAGGTGCAAACTGAATTACAAGCAGGTCAACCTACAAAAGCTGCAAATTCATTGTCCAAAATAAATACTAAAGATTTATTGAAGATAAATCGTGATTATTATTCGAAATTAAAAGATAAATTAAATAGCAATACCAAAGGTCGAGCATTTGTTGGTGTTGTTTTACCTCTTACAGGCAAGGATGCGAAAATTGGGAAAGAATTTCTTGACGGACTAAAATATGCAGAGGCAAACAATTTTTCGAATAATGTGGAATTATCTCTTATTATTTATGATAATTCAGGAAATGCACTAAATACATTGGAGGCATTCCAGGCTTTAAATAAAAATTCTAATGTAGTCGCTACTATCGGTCCAATTTCAGCAGGTAACTCTGTAATAGCCGGAAGCATAGCCAAAACGAGCGGAGTACCATTGATTTTGCCGACAGCTACCATTAATGGTTTATCGAAAATTTCCGATAATATATTTTTAATGAATTCTGATTTAACAACTCGCGGGAATATGGCAGGGGAATTTATCGCAGAAATACTTGAGGAGGAGAACATCGCAGTACTTGCGCCCGCAGATAAATTTGGCAAGAGTCTGGTTGATGCATTCATAAATAAATTAGAATCTGCTGATAAAGCTCCTAAAATAATAGAATGGTATTCCGGCATTCCGATGAATTTAGAACGACAATTTCAATCTATTAGAGCGATGGCTTGGGCATTGTCCGATACAACTGATTCATTAGGTTTAATGAATAGGACAATCGATTCATTATTTACTGAAAATGTGTTTGATGAGGATCAATTAGACGAAGAATTAATGACT
>JAUXHY010000144.1 GCA_030621275.1 bacterium
AGTCATGTTCAAGTCTCTTTTGAAATTCCAGAATACACTGCTGAAGTTGATGCAATGGGTACTCTTCGGTTTTTAGACGCAATTAAAGAAATTGGTATTCAATCAAAATTTTATCAAGCATCAACAAGTGAATTATTTGGTAAAGTTCAGGAAGTTCCGCAATCGGAAGACACTTCTTTCTATCCTCGCTCACCATATGGAGTCGCCAAATTATACGGATATTGGATAATTGTCAATTACCGCGAAGCATATAATTTGTTTGCATCTAATGGAATATTATTTAATCATGAGTCCCCGCGACGCGGTGGGACTTTTGTTACACGTAAAATCACTCAAGCTGCAGCACGAATTAAATTCGGTATTCAAGATATGGTAACATTAGGAAATCTTAACGCAAAACGCGATTGGGGTTATGCACCAGAGTTTGTTGAAGGCATGTGGAAAATGATGCAATTAGATAAAGCAGATGATTTTGTACTTGCGACAGGTGAAACACATACAATTCGGGAATTTGCTGATATTACGTTTAAAAAACTAAATATGAATTTAGAATGGACAGGTGAAGGGATTAATGAACGAGGAATTGAAGTAAAAACAGGAAAAACACTAGTAGCAGTAGATCCACGATATTTCAGACCAACAGAAGTTGATTTATTAATTGGTGACCCTTCTAAAGCACAAGAGACATTTGGATGGGAACCAAAGGTAAAGTTCGAAGAGTTAGCCAAGATAATGGCAAAAGCTGATTGGGAAAAAGTTCAAAAGCGCGGCTTTTAGTCAACTGCTTTTAAAATAGAACATTTTAAAACAATTAAATCTCTATGAATTCTAATTCAAAGATATATTTGGCAGGTCATGATGGCATGGTTGGTTCTGCAATTATGCGTGAATTAAAGTCCACAAAATATAAAAATATTGTTACTCGCTCTCTTTCTGATCTTGACCTGCGACGCCAACAAGAAGTTGAAGAGTTTTTCCAAGCCGAGAAACCTGATGTTGTAATTATCGCTGCAGCGAAAGTAGGCGGTATAGTTGCAAATAATACTTATCGAGCCGAATTTTTATATGATAATATAATGATTGAAGCTAATTTAATTCATGCTGCCCACCAAACTGGAGTAGAGAAATTACTATTTCTTGGTTCTTCGTGCATTTACCCCAAAAATGCTCCGCAACCCTTAAAGGAAGAATATCTATTAACAGATATATTAGAACCGACTAATGAACCATATGCTATTGCAAAAATTACCGGGATAAAATTATGTGAAAATTATTATCGTCAATATGGCGATAATTTTTTCTCGGTTATGCCCACAAACTTATATGGTCCACACGATAACTTTAATTTACAAACATCTCATGTTTTGCCGGCTCTTATGAGAAAATTTCATGAAGCAAAGATTCATAATTCGCCCACAGTTACAGTCTGGGGTACAGGTAAAGTTTACAGGGAATTTTTATACGTACAGGATATGGCAAATGCTTGTGTTGAACTTCTGACCTCTGTAAACGCTGAGGATCTTTATACACAGGGCATTTCGCATATTAATATAGGCACTGGTAACGATTTGACAATATCAGATTTGGCAGATTTAGTAGCGGAAATAGTACAATACTCAGGAGAAATCATCTATGATGAATCTAAACCAGATGGCGTATATAAAAAATTATTAGATGTTACTAAATTACATGAGTTTGGTTGGCGTGAAAAAATATCCCTTAGAGAAGGTATTAGTATTGTTTATAAATGGTTTCTAGAAAATCATCATGAATCGTAAACCTACACTACCCGTATATCAAGTAGTAATCAAACCAAAAACCGGTTGGCAATTAATTGATTGGAAGGAGATTAAAGAATATAAAGACTTAATCTACTTCTTAATTCTACGCGATGTGAAATCGCTTTATAAACAGACTGTTTTGGGTTTTTCTTGGGCAATACTCAGACCATTTTTAAAAATGATAGTATTTAGTGTTATCTTTGGAGGTATTGCTAAAATTCCTAGTGATGGTATACCTTATCCTTTATTTTCATATGCTGGTTTGGTCGCCTGGGAATATTTCGCAAATTCACTCAAGCGTTCAAGTGGTAGTTTGATTTCAGGCTCCGGCATCTTTACAAAAGTTTATTTTCCACGCTTAATTTTACCAATTGTTCCATGTATTGCAAGTTTAGTTGATTTTGTGATTGCCCTAAGTATTGTCTTCATAATGATGTTCATATACGGTTACGTAATATCATGGACAATCCTATACATCCCAATATTAGTATTGCTAATGTTATTAACCGCCTCTGGATTAGGGATGTGGTTATCAGCACTGGCAATACAGTACCGCGATGTACCTTATGGAGTTGAATTTTTAGTTCAATTATTAATGTACGCTGCCCCTGTGATTTTTCCGGTTTCCTGGCTTCCTGAGTCATTAAAACTATATCTGGGAATATATCCAATGTATGGTGTAATTGAAGGTTTCCGATCGGCTATTTTACACCAGACACCGATGCCATGGGATTTAATTGGGATAGGTGCGGTATCTGCAATTATTATGTTATTTGCCGGGGCATATTATTTTAAAAAGAAAGAACGTATTTTTTCCGATGTTGCATAATTATCTCTACAATGAAAGATAGTATTCAAATCTCCAAAATAAGCAAACGATACCGTATCGGTGTTAAAGAAGAAATGCACGATAGTTTAATTGGTAAAATTACTTCTTTTGTAATGTCGCCATTCAACAATTTCAGGAGAGTGCAAAAGTTAAGCAAGTTTAATGGATTAAGTGGAGGAGAAGATATTATTTGGGCATTAAAAGATATATCTCTTAATATAAAACCCGGAGAAATTGTTGGTATTATTGGAAGAAATGGCGCAGGGAAAAGTACGTTACTAAAAATTTTATCACGTATAGTCGAACCTACAGGAGGATCTGCGATAATAAATGGACGAGTAGCAAGTCTGTTAGAAGTCGGAACTGGCTTTCACAAAGAATTATCAGGTAGGGAAAATATTTATCTAAATGGTACCATTCTTGGAATGAAAAAGGATGAAATCAATGATAAATTTGATAAAATTGTCGAATTTTCTGAAATTGGTAAATTTATTGATACTCCCGTAAAACGATATTCATCTGGTATGTATGTGAGATTAGCTTTTGCAGTTGCAGCACATCTTGAACCTGAAATACTAATTGTCGACGAAGTTCTCGCTGTTGGAGATGCAGCTTTTCAAAAAAAATGTCTTGGTAAGATGAGTGAAACGGCTCAAGCCGGACGTACTGTTCTTTTTGTTAGTCACAATATGCATACAATTCAAAATTTATGTAATAGAGTGATTTTATTAGAAGAAGGTGAAGTAATCATGGATGGTAATACCCACAAGGTTGTGAGTAATTACTTAAAACCAATCCAAGAAAATACCATTGAAGGTGAAAGTGATTTGCGGAATTGGCCCGGGTCTAGAAAATCACCCGGTAAAATCAGAGCGGCTTATCTTCGCACATTGGATAAAAATGGCAACACCTGTTCAACTTTTAATATACATGATCCCATTACCCTTGAATTGGAGATAGAAAATATCAGTAAAAATGGATTTGTCGTAAGTTTCTTAATTAATGACAATCAAGGCACTTTGGTTTACCAAGTTCGTAGTCAAGATAGTCCAATTGATACCGAACACGTTTCTTCATCGGTAACTGTGCAAATGACAATTTCTGAACTAAAAGTGGCTGAAAAACAATACACGGTTGATGTTTGGGTAGGAAATCATTTTGATAAAATGGAAGATTTTGTAGAGAGTGCAATTGCTTTTGATGTAATTAATGTCGGCCATTCGAAATTAGGTCTGCGATCTGTTATTCATGAAACAGGTAAATGGGAAATAACATAATTATTATCCAAGATGAATAAATCAAATTCAAAAAATAATTCGAAACCAAGCTGGATATCCGAAAATCCAAAGAAAACCGGACTAATAATATTTCTTATTGTAACTATGCTTTCATTATTTTTGGCTGATCGATTATTAAATTTTAATAATCCAATTGAAACAAAAAAGCAACCAACCATAACGAGGGCAATTATTTTAAGAGAGCATCACCCCAATTTAAATAAAAATATATTCGCTGATAACATCTATTTGTCTACGGCCGATAATTTAACGGCTCAAAATTATCCACTTCGAACTGATAGCAATGGTCTCATTCTTCCTCACAATAGTTATAAAAATCCAGATCAAAAAATCATATTTATTGGAGGATCTACAACAGAGTGTATGTATGTTACGGAGAATATCCGTTTTCCTTATTTAGCTGGACAATTAATTGAAAAAAAAACTAATAAGTTAATAAACTCTTATAACGCAGGTGTCTCAGGAAATAACACAATCCAATCTATCGACGTATTCCTACATAAAATTATTTCAATAAAACCGGACATAATTGTATTGATGCATGCCATTAATGATTATGCCACCTTGGCTTATGATCATACTTACTGGCCAACAGAAACTCCTCGTTCTGAGATAATTACAATAAATGATTATTTTCCTAAAAAACCAAAAGAAACACTGTGGTGGCATTTAAAAGGTATGTTTCATGTATTATACCCGAATATTTATTATAGGTTACATGAAATAAAAGAAAATGTTTTACGTCCACCACAACAAGTAGAGCATT
>JAUXHY010000151.1 GCA_030621275.1 bacterium
GATATCATTTACATAACCTCTTTAATACTCTAATTCCTTATCGGTATATCTATTACTACTTCGGATTAACCAATGGCAGTTTAAGATAAAATACATTCCCTTTGGGCTTATTTGGTATAACTCCCACCTCCGCATCATGTGCCTCAGCAATACGTTTTACAATTGCTAAACCTAACCCTCGTCCCTTAGTTTTACCTAATTGGACATTCCGCATGAATATATTTTCACGGTCTTTCTGTTTAATCGTTTCTCCAAAATCCTTTACATTTATGGTAACATAATCAATTTCTATAATTGCATCGACTATTATCTTTTTCCCTATTTTTGCATATTTTATTGCATTACTAATATAATTTCTAAAGATTTCACAAATAATCGGATTTGCATTCACCTTTAGCTTTTTTTCAATTTGAAAATCTAATTTCATCTCTGCAAATTCCAATTGTGATGAATTTTCGTCAATAGCAATTTTAATAATACTTACCAGGTCCAACTCTTCCTTAGTAATTTTATCACCTAGGGCAACTTTTGATAATGTTGTTGCACCGCTTATTATATTTAAAAGATTATTAACGCCTCCGTCAATTTCTTTCAATATTTCATTATTTGGGTCCATTTCCAAACCAAATTCTGCAAATCCCTTTATCACTCCTGCAGGATTTCTTAAGTCATGCGCCACAACATCTAATAATAATTCTTTCATTGAATTGGATTCTGCTAATTCAACAGATTGGGAACGATATTTCTCTTCAGATTTTTTCAATTTTTCTGCAGCCTTAATACGATCAGTGATATCACGATAGGCGGCATATACTGCCAATACATCACCTTTATAATTAACTGGAGAACTTAAAACCGATACATTTACCGGAGATCCATCTTTTTTCCTCCGTACTGCTTCAAAATACAAGCGCTTTCCAGCAGCAACTTGTTTAGTGTATTCCTGAGCATTTCCCCTATGTTCAGAACTCGATAGTATGTCATCAATGTTTCTACCGAACACCTCATTTTCACTAAATCCGAATAATGAAGTAAACTGTTCATTAATATGTAAAATAGTACTATCAATGGTTACCAGAGCCAATGCTTCAGGCGAAGAAGTGAAGAGCTCATCAAGATAAGTTTTCTCCACTTCCAAATCAGTGATCGATTGTTTTTGTTCAATGGCTATGGCAACCTGTTCGGCTACGAAGGTTAGAATCTTTAAATCAGATTTAGTATATAGATTCGGATCATGATAACTATTAACCGCAATTACACCTATTACCTTATTTTTAATCTTTAAGGGCGATCCCATCCATTGTTCAGATAATGCTCCAATCGCTTCAAATTTACCTTTGCGTTTATATTCATCAATATCATTTTTATCCAATAAAAGTGGTCGACCGGTTCTTATCATATATTCGGTAATGCCATTACCAAGCGGGCGGGCGGTTGTAGGGAACTCATCCTCTGCATCTATATCAAATGGAAAGGATAACAGTTTTGTCTTTTCATCATATAGGGCAATATAAAAATTGGTAACATCCAGAACTTGTCCAAGGATTTTATGTATTGATTTATATAACTCATCTAAATCTTTAGTGTTACGTGTTTCTTCTGAAATCTGGTAAATAACTGATTGCAGTTGATCTGCCTGTTTTTGTTCGGTAATATCCGTATCCGAACCACGATATGCTATAAGTGAGCCTTGTTTATCTATAACAGGCACTCCGCTAGTTGAAAGATAAACAACCCTGCCACTTTTATGAATATTTTTATTTTCATACTTATTAAACGACAGTTTTTTTGCAAAAACTTTAAAAACTTCTGTTTTTAATTTCTCACGATCGTTTTCCAGAAAAAAATCATAAAAATGTTTTTTGCCAACAATTTCCTCTACATCGTAACCAATAATTTCTTTTACAACAGGACTGGCATAGGTATATAATCCATCAGTATTTACTTCCCAGATCCATTCCTGTGCATTTTCTGTGACCTGTTTGAAACGTTCTTCGCTCTTATTTAATGCTTCTTCAGCTTGTTTTTGCTCTGTTATATCGTGCAGCATAATAACTTGACCTACAGACTGTTTATGTCGATTATAGAGTAATGTAATCTGCAGATCATAGTAGTAAATATATTTCTTCTTTATTAAACAAATTTCTTCCTTCGTTTCTGTTTTAACACTATAACAGTTAATAAATTCTTCCCAGTTTTTTAATACCTGAATAACTTTCTGACCGATGGCTTTTTTTACAGGTATTCCGGTAATTGATTGCATCGTAGAATTAAATTCCAAAATTATACCATGAGAATCAGTTATCAAAACGCCAATTTGCATTTTCTCTATTAATTTATGCCGTGCTACAGGTAATAACTGGAACTCAAAAATTCCCAAAGCTAGAAATATGCCTGAGAGTCCAAAAGCAATTGGTGTCCAATCTGCACCAGGGATAGGATTAATTTTAAACACATAGATTAAATTTCCTATGAAAGGTAAAATCGCCCCAATAATTAATATTATAGTTTGTGATTTGTAAGACGAAGGAAAACTGAGGCTGGTTCTAACCAGTAAAATCACGCCAACAATTAATAATATATAACTATACACAGCATTTAACCAAAACAAATTACTATAACCATAAATGGGCAAGTTAGTATTTGGATCGATTGAAATACTTGTATACCACATATGATGCCAATGGTTAGTGGCAACTATTAATAATGTAAATAAGGGCACAATTGACAACAAGATTATATTACGTGGAACTAAATATTTATAATGTCGCCCATATGCCAACGCAAGCAAGAAAAAAAATAGTGGTACTATCACTATACCTAAATAGGATATTTGTGCCCATATTAATATATTTGATAAATCTGTTGCCGCTGTTTCAAAGAAAGATGAAAAAGCCCATATGGCTATGCCACATTCTAGAATAGTCAAATATTTTGCAACAAGTGAACTACGCCTTTGCCAAGCTACAAATGCAACCCAAACACTTATAAACGTAGTAACTAATAATATCCAGCTTATTGTATTAAATTGACAGGTCAAAATAATTATCCTTTTTTATGCAATATTCAATTCAATTGTTTTTTCGAAATCTTCACTTATGAATGGTTTAGAAATACAATCCTTGGCACCCATTTTACGTACTTGAATTTGAATTTCATTTGTAGGAAAGGCAGTCATAAAAATGACAGGGATTCCCTTTGTTGAATCAATTTGGATTAATCTTTCAAACGCTCCAATTCCACCTCCTTGTGGCATTTTAATGTCCAATAATATTAAGTCCGGTAATTCTTTAACTGCAGTCTCCACGCCTTCCAATCCATCATACGCCGTGAATATTTCATAACCCTTCATTTTCAACCGCATCGACAATAATCTTACAATTCCAGGTTCATCATCAACTATTAGTATTTTCTTTTTCATTGTTTATTTTCTTTTTATATTAATTTTGTTAAAATTAAAGAATTGCCGGAAACTGATAATTTGGAATAACGATTAGTGGCAGGAGGTAAACCAATATGATGCAGATGCATTATCCACCAATCTCGCAAATTGAATCTTCTATGTTTCCGGCAATTATTTATTAGGTGAGAATTGAGAACACATTTTATTAAAACAATCCAACCAGTTCTAATGATGGATATAAAATTGTTTACAATTGTTTTGGGAGTTTTTACAGAATCCCGCTTTTCTTCCGAATCTAACAAATATATTTTTATAAATGTAATTTTCAAAAGCATTGGTATACACCTCCTGTTTACCAAACCGATTAACTACGATAAATTTAAGCGTAATTTAGTTCCCCATCAATCAGGATGTAAACTAACCATTGGTAGGGAAAACAAGGCTGTTGAAATAGGGAAATCCCTGATTTAAAAATACTAATCAATAATGCTTTATTGTAAGATTTTGTATATACATTGTAAATGTTTCCAAATTTGTCATAATTCATAACTAATTTTTACTATGAGTATTTGTTTTTTTGTTTCTGATTTACATGGAAAAACGGAACGATATAATAAATTATTTTCGCAGATATTAGCTGAAGAACCCGAAGCAGTATTTTTGGGTGGTGACTTACTACCGTCCGGTTTATTTGCATTAACTAGTGGTGAAACAGTAGTTGATGACTTCATTAAAGATTTTTTGATTCCAGGATTTCTTCAATTAAATAAAACAATGGGCAACAATTATCCTAGGATTTTTGTTATCCTAGGTAATGATGATAGTAAGATAAATGAAAAAGATATTATTGAAGGTCAAAATTTAGGAATATGGGATTATATCCATAGTAAGAAAATTGAATTTGAAGATTTTGATATTTACGGATATAGCTATGTACCACCAACACCCTTCCAATTAAAAGACTGGGAAAAGTATGATGTATCACGTTTTGTAGATCCAGGCTGCGTTTCACCTGGGGAAGGATGGCACTCT
>JAUXHY010000267.1 GCA_030621275.1 bacterium
AGTTTCATTTTTAATATTTCCATACTGTTTACCACATTCTTATCATTTAGAATTTTTGTAGGTGCAGATAAGAAACAGAACTCAATTCCCTCTTCTTCAGCGGCAATAATTTCAGCAGGATTAGCCGGCATCTCATCTCGCGAACGACGGTAAACAATCGTAACACTTTCAGCCCCTAGACGTAAAGAACTACGTGCTGCATCAATTGCGGTATTACCGCCACCGATCACAACTACATTTTTTCCAATTTCTACTGACTCGTTGTCATGAAACCGTTCAAGGAAATTAGTTCCTGAATAAACACCATTAAGATCAATACCTTCAATATTTAAACTATGTTCATCCCAGGCACCAACTGCCATAAAAGCAGCATCGTATTTTTCTGCTCTTAAAAAATCGATTGTAAAATCTGAACCAAAATCAACATTAGTTCTTGCTGTAATTCCTAATTCTAAAATACCATTAATTTCCCAATCTAGAATCTTCTTGGGAAGGCGATATTCCGGAATACCGTAGCGCAACATACCGCCCAATTGTGATCTCTTTTCATATATTGTAACTTCATGTCCTAAACGGCAAAGAAAATAAGCGGCTGATAATCCTGCCGGACCACTCCCAACAACAGCAACTTTTTTACCAGAAGAAGGTGCTACCGGAATATGTAAACGGTGCCCTGAATTCATTTCCCAGTCAGCAACAAAACGCTTGAGATAATTAATAGCTACCGGATTATCACTAATGGTTCGGCGGCAAGCTAATGCACAAGGTTCCGGACATACTCTACCACATACTAAAGGTAGCGGATTACGTTCCTTAATGGTTAACAGCGCTTCTTTAAATTTACCATCTTTTATATAGTGGATATACTTTGGGATGTCAATTTGAGCCGGACATTTCTGCCGACAAGGAGCTAAACATTCTGTATATTGATTCCAATGTAAAATTTTGCTTTTTTCCGATATGATTGAAATAATACCTTTCGGGCAAGCTCGTACACATTCACCACAACCTACACAACGCTCTGGATCAAATATTGGTAAATTATCGGGACCCATTGTAATTGCACCAAACTTACAGGCCATAACACAAGTCCCTAGTCCTAAACATCCTCTATCACATTTTATTGGTCCATTGTAATAAAGCATCGCAGCGCGGCAATCATCGAAACCGGAATATTCATATTTTTTTACTGCACGCACACCTCCGCTACAATCTCGAGTTGCCACAACTGGTTCACTATCTACCATTTCCATACCAAGATATTTGGCAATCTGATTGGCAACCTCAGTTTGGCCAATTACACACGCGTTAACCTGAGCTGTACCATTAACAATAGCTTCTGCGCAGGAACTACAACCGGCATATCCGCAACCACCGCAGTTTGCGCCCGGCAATAAACTCAACACACCTTTAATTTGCGGATTTTCCTCAACATAAAATATACGACTGGCAACCCCCAATATCACTGCGGCTACGAAACCGATTCCCCAAAGAACAACTATTGGCATTAGCATAAAATAACCTTATTCCCTAATTTATTTAACCATACCGGTAAAACCCAAGAATGCCATTGACATAATTCCGGCTGTAACTAATGCAATTGCGGTGCCTTGCATCGCCTTGGGGACTGGCGATATGAAAAGTCTTTCACGTAAGCCTGCAAATAAAATAATTGCTAAAGTAAATCCGGCAGCACTAGATGCAGAAAAAACAACTACTTCTATAAAATTAAATTCGTATTTGATATTGAGTAAAGTAATACCCATCACGGCACAATTTGTTGTAATTAGAGGCAAATAAATCCCCAATGCATTAAAAAGTGTTTTGCTTTGTTTCTTTAAAAATATTTCCACAAATTGAACCAATGCAGCAATAATCAGGATAAACGCCAGCGTACGTATGAACTCCATATTGTACGGTTTTAAGATATAATGAAAGGCAAGCCATGTAAAAATTGATGCAAGTGTAGCAACAAAAATAACTGCCAGTCCCATTCCAACAGAAGTACTTAGTTTTTTAGATACACCACAAAACGGACAATTTCCGAGATACTGAGCTAACAGAATATTATTAACAAATATTGCTCCAATTGCTAATAAAAGTAAATCCATATCACTCTCCTACGTTTGAATAATTGATTCACCGCGTTTACGACTATACGCGTTCATAAGTCCCAAAAGAATACCAAGACATAAAAATGCACCGGGAGCTTTAATCATAAATTCGAAAGGTTCAAAGTTGCTCCCGAATAGAGAAATACCAAACCATATTCCGGCCCCAAGTATCTCACGAATTGAACCAACCAGTGATAATGATAAAGTAAATCCGATTCCTATACTTAATCCATCAGCCATTGAAAGTAATACAGGATTACGTGAGGCAAATGCTTCGGCACGTCCCAATATAATACAATTGACTACAATCAGCGGAATATATATACCTAATTGTTGTGAAAGTGGAAAGAAAAATGCTTTCATAACCATCTCGACAATCACAACAAGCGTTGCTATTAATACTATGAAACAGGCAATTCTAACTTGATCTGGTATAATATTGCGCAACATAGAAATCAGCATATTAGAAAAAATTAAAACAAACGTAGCTGCCAAACCCATGCCCAATCCGTTTTCTATAGAGGCAGTAACTGCCAGAG
>JAUXHY010000210.1 GCA_030621275.1 bacterium
GTAATCTAATTTCTTTAATTTTAATAATTTGTTGTTTTTTCTTACTTTGCTGTACTCGTTTTTGTTCTTCGTATTTAAACTTTCCATAATCTAATATTTTACATACGGGCGGTTTCGCATTGGGAGATATTTCCACTAAGTCCAAATCAGCTTCATGTGCTTCTTCTAGTGCTTCTTCTACGCTAACAATTCCAAATTGGTTACCATCAGCGCCAATTAATCTAACTTTTTCAGCAACGATGTATTCATTTACGCGAATTTTATTCTTCTTTGCGATTAGTATTTCTCCTTTGTTTTATTTCTTCATGTAATTGGACAATCAGTTCATCAAGCTTCATTGTACCTAAATCACCGCTAAAGCGACGTCGTACAGATATGGTGTCTGTGTCTTTTTCTTTTTCACCGACTATTATCATAACATTAATTTTATCAACTTCTGCTTGACGAATTTTTGCACCAATTTTATCAGGTCTATCATCAAGATTAACTCTGATTTCGGAATCAAATAATTTATTATAAACTTCCTTGGCATATTCATTTGCTTTTTCTGAAACAGCTAGAATTGCTACTTGTACCGGAGCTAACCATAATGGGAAATCCCCGCCATAATGTTCAATTAAGAATCCGATCATCCTTTCATGAGTACTTAAAGGTGCACGATGAATACATATCGGAGTTTCTTCTGTGCCTTCTTCTGTTGTATATTTTAATCCAAATTTATTTGGAATGGCAAAATCAACTTGATTGGTAGCTAAAGTAAATTCTTTTCCAATTGCACTCCATACTTGAACATCAATTTTTGGTCCGTAAAATGCAGCCTCTCCCGGTACTTCAACATAATCGAATTTTCCTTCAGAAAGTGCTTCCTTTACAATTTTTTCAGTTTCTATCCATAGCTTAGGTTCATTCACATATTTTTTTCCGAGACCATCAGCATCATGTAAACTTAAGCGCATTTCATATTTATCAATTCCGAATATTTCAAAATATATAAAATACAAATTACAGACTGCTAAAAATTCTTCTTTAAATTGATCAGGTCGACAATAGATATGAGCATCATTCATTTGCATACTACGTACGCGCATTAGTCCGAATAATTGACCTGATTTTTCATAGCGATAACAAGTTCCGTATTCGGATAATCTTACTGGTAAATCGCGATAACTTCGCTTTGATGAATCATATATTTTATGATGATGCGGACAATTCATCGGCTTGACGTAATACTCGGTTCCATCCACATCCATTGCGGGATACATGCTGTCCTTATAATGATCTAAATGACCGGACTTTTCGTATAATTTACCTTTAGTTAAATGCGGAGTACGTACTTGAGTATAACCTGCTTTACGTTCAATTTCCTTAGCTAATTTTTCCAATTCTTCGATGATTACAGTTCCATTTGGAAGCCATAATGGTAAACCCGGACCAACCTCCTCATCAAAGGTAAATATTTTTAGCTCTTTTCCAAGCTTGCGATGATCTCGTTTTTTTGCTTCTTCTAAAAAGTGTAAATATTCTTTTAAAGCTTTTTTACTTCCAAATGATGTTCCATAAATCCGTTGCAACATTTTATTGTTTTCATCACCGCGCCAATATGCACCGGAAGATTCTAAAATCTTAAAATGTTTAATTTTTCCAGTAGATGGCACATGTGGTCCACGACATAGATCAATAAAATCATCTTGTTGATATGCAGTTAATTTTTCATCCGCTTCAATATCTTTGATAATTTCAACTTTATAAGACTCATCCATATCTTGAAACAATTTTATTGCTTCATCACGCGTTAATTCTTTCCTTGAAACAGGATAATTATTTTTTGCCAATTCCCGCATTTTGTCTTCGATTTTCTGCAGATCTTCATCTGAAAAAGTACCATCAATATCAAAATCATAATAAAACCGATTCTCGATTGCAGGACCAATTGTTACTTTAGCATTAGGGAATAATTCTTTAACGGCTTGCGCCATTAGGTGTGCCGTACTGTGCAATAAAACGTTATGCCCTTCGGGAGTATCTCCGGTTACAATATTTACTTGAGCGTCTTTTTGAATACTGTAAGTTGCATCAACAAGATCGTCATCAACTTTTGCAGCTACAGTTGCAATTGCAAGACGCTCTCCGATAGATTCAGCTATTTCCATCGGTGTTACACCGACAGGATATGAACGTGTAGTTTTATCAGGAAAAGTTATAGTGATATTTTGCATTATTTAGAGAATTGCAATTTAAAAGATTGATGTATTGCTGGATGGACGCACTACGATTGTACTATCCGCAGATAGTTGAAAACCGATAAAATGTAATTGTTAATTTTCATTTATATTATCTATACAAATAAATATCATCTATTTATGGGGTCAAATTTAATGATTACTGTCGATAAAACAATAATATTTACTTAAACATATTTTGAACTAAAAACTATGTAAAAGTTTGTATGATTTAATTTTTATACAGTTAAATTGTTGTCAATCCTTGATACAACGCACACTAAAACCATTTTGTTTATTGCTACTGTAATGAGAGACACATGAACGATTGTAATGCAGGAAACGGTACCAAGTGTTACCACTATCGCCCTCTGTAGCTGACCAAAAGTAAGTGTAGTAACCGATATTGTCGTATGTACCAGCGCTGGAACGAAGACCGCCCGGAAGAGCCGAAAAACCGCTTTCATTTGTAGCTCCTTCATTAGGAGTATTCCAATGTGCTATTCCCGTTTCTTTTAGTTTATTACCCTCATCTGTATCACGGCAACCAGTTTTATCAGCTTCAGATTGATCCATACCCAAATACATTTCTAACTTTTTCCATTCTTCATCTGTGGGTACATGCCAACCGGTAGGAGCTAAATTACGATTGTCATTTACTGCATACCAATTATACAACAAACCGTAAGTATCAACATTGTTATTTTCATTATCATAACTGCAATATGCACCCGTTGTGAGATTAGACCATTCTGTATCACTCGTTACAATCGGTATCTCTTCCCCGTTTCTATAATGAGTTACTTTTAAATTCTCAGCCATCCAGACTTGATCACCAATAACAACAGTTTCATAAACATTACCGTCAATATCCATTAAAGTTATTGGATCATTTGAAGAAGTTGGATCTTTTTTACAAGATATATTAAAAATCATTAGTACAAAAACTATGGTTAAGAAAAATTTATTAAACATGATAATTATCCTCCTAATCAATATAAATAGTTAAAATTTTAACTATCAATTATCGGTAAATCAATATTTACAAATTACATATACAATTTTGATATAAAAAACCTTACAAAATTAAATTTTGTAAGGTTTT
>JAUXHY010000033.1 GCA_030621275.1 bacterium
TCTTTAATAATAATTTTTTAAAGAAAAACTATTGTCTAAAAAACCACTTCGGAAATCACAATTAAAGCAATTATTTTGGTGTTATGAATTGGTTATTTCGAACTTTAGTGAACAAGAACCAATAATTAAGTATTAAAAAATAATATGTCAATAAATATAGAATTACTTGAAAGGCTACCTAAGGTAGAACTACACTGTCATCTCGATGGTTGTTTACGAATCGAGACTATTTTAGATATAGCGCAAAAAGACAAAGTTAAACTTCCATCACATGATATTAATGTATTACGGAAAACTCTTCCGATAGGTGATAACCGTGTAACACTTGAAGAATATATTGACAGATTTAATATTACTTTAAGTGTTATGCAAACTCCTGAAAGTCTAAAGCGCATTGCGTTTGAATTAATTGAGGATGTTGCTAAAGAAAACGTAAGATACATCGAAATCCGTTATTCACCTATTCTACATACTAAAAAGGGAATGATGCTTGGTGAATCAATTGAGGCAGTTAGAGCAGGATTAAAAGAGGGAGAAAAGGAATTCGGTGTAAAATCGGGTATAATTATTTGTGGGATACGAAATATTTCACCTGAGGTTTCGCTAAAATTAGCTGATTTGACTGTTCAATATAAAAATAAAGGAGTTGTAGGATTTGATCTTGCAGGAGCAGAAGAAAATTTTCCAGCTAAGGATCATCGGGAAGCATTTTATTTAATTCAAAATAATAACATTAACGCCACAATTCACGCCGGTGAAGCATTTGGGCCATCTTCAATCCACCAAGCAATTCATTATTGTAATGCGCACCGTATTGGTCACGGTACACGCTTAAAAGAAGATAAAGACCTAATGAATTACGTCAATGATCATCGTATCCCGTTGGAAATTTGCCTCACATCCAACTGGCACACACGCTCGGTAAGATCATTGAAATATCATCCTGCTAGATATTATTATGATGAAGGATTACGTATTTCTTTGAATACTGATAATAGATTGATTTCTGATACAACATTAACCAAGGAATTTGCACTTGCACATGAATTATTTGGATTTTACTTGAACGATTTCCGTAGAATGACAATCACTGCAATGAAGAGTGCTTTCCTTAGTTATAACACACGAAAGGATATGATACGCGAAATTGCTGAGGAATTTGAACAAGAATTTGGCTTAATGCCCGAGTATGTAGAAACCGGTTATCAGAAGATTAAAGCTAGAAAATAATTTAAGTTAATGCCGGATTACAACAACTTTGCCGAATTCATGGGATGCATCGGCGGTGTAAACCGATAAAAGATATACTCCGCTACCTACCAATTTACCGGTTTCATTTTTTCCATCCCATTGAATTTGATAACCGTGCAAACCTAAATCGGAATTATTCAAGCTGCGAACTACTTCTCCGGTTATTGTCATCACTTTTAGTGATGAATTATCCTTTAAATTATCAATAATTAAAGGTTTTTCGGATGGAATATGAAAAGGGCTTGGAAATATCTTTAACTCTGAGTAACTCTTTTTAGATATGGCAAATGGAATTCGGAAAGAGTTAATACCACGATTTGTAGAAATATATGCAATACCGTTAGTATTATCAAAAACTATGTCTGTCACATTATTCGAAAGTAATGAGTAATTATCAGTATTAATACTTTCTACAACTATATTTTCACGATCATCCGGCCAAAAAGTTGAATTACTAAGCAGAACATGAATCCCGTTGGAACCCGATACTGTCCAAGCGTTACCATTAACATCTAACCGGATTTCCGATTCCTGACCGAATGAAATATTTGGAAAATAATAACGTGGGCTCTCATATTTAATCGGGTCATCATTTGAGAATTGTAAATCAAAATAAGTTAATCCGTTAGGAGTTAACATATATAATCTATTTTTCGGAGTTATTGCCAATGACCAAATCGTTTTATTTGGGAAAACTGAATTAATATTGATCTTATGCCATTGAAATTCATCAGGTTGAGCTGGATTGCCGGAATAGTAAAGCATTGCTAATCCTCCATCGGGAAAACCGGTATTTCTTTCACCATCTTGAAATGATCCAACCCATACACGCATCCATACGTCAATCGCTACCGTACTCGGAGTTAAACCAATTACACCTGATGCATCTTCAGCGTTAAACGAATTCCATTCATCATTAATCGTTTTAACATGCAATGGTTCATGTTTAGTAGTGGCGAAAGCATCGGCGACCCACAGGTTGCCGTCACGATCAAATTCAATATCTTTAACAATCAAATATTCATTAGAGAAATAATCAAGATAGGTTGTATCAATTAGTGTAAAATTAGCCGGATTATCAACATCAATGATTATAATTCCACCACCGTTTCGACGAGGATACGGATATGTACCTTCAATCGAACAATACAAAAGACCATCGGGACCCTGTGCTAATTTTGAAACGGAAACCCCAAAATCAACTGGAATAGAATCAGCGATAAAATAATTATAATCTTTATCGGTTTGAATTTTTACATCTTCTTCAGATTCAACAATATTTCGCCATCCGTTTGTTTCTTTAATTGCAATTCCTACATTTGATCCACAAACAATTCTACCGTCTTCAAGAATTGTAATTGCTTGAAAATTATTTGTTACCGGAGCATTCGGGATTAAATATTCTATTGTCTGACTGTCATCTATAAATGCTAATCCCGTAGTAGTGGCAAATACAACACTATCATCATTTAACATATTAATTGAATTAACAGAATTCTTTGGAATTGCAATTTCCTCAATAATATTATTTTTAAAATAATAGATTTTACTTTCTCCGATTCCTATTATTGTTCCATCGGTTAATAACGAAAAATCATTCAATTGATATCCAGCCAATGAACGAATATTTGATAGTTGCAAATCATTAAGACCAATTAAGAATAATGCATCATCTGAATAGCAATACAATTTATCTTGTTGTAGGAATAGACTGCTGACAGAATTTTCTAGTTCAGTAAAAGATCTTTCCCAATTATTCGGATCATCGCCTATATTACCTTTATATAACCCGATTTCAGTTGCGACATACACGAAATTATTAAATATCTCAATACTATATATTTTTTCTCCACGCGGCCAATTAGGATAAATATCCTTATGAGTAAATTTACCATTCAAATATCTAAATTCGATTATACCAAAATCATTATTATCTCGATATACAGCATACGCAACTGAATCGCTAATAGCAAAATCAATTATTTCTGACATATCATAATCGAATTTCTTGATAGATTGTCGAGAATCAACATCATAAATCTGGACAAATCCATTTGGTTCTCCCCCACCCAACCACAACTCACCGGATTCACCAATTGCTAAACATTTAAGTTTGGAACTGGATAACTCATCAATATTATTTAGATTTTCAAAAGATTGGTTATTGGTATTAAAAATCAATAATCCACCATCTGTTGCGCAAACAAGACTTTCTTCATATTCAATTATTTCATGGATATTCAATGGTGATGTGAAGGAATTCCAATCTCCAATCCTTGCTTGACCAAAAAGCACAATAAAAGAGAATAGGAAAATTAAAATTAACCGCATATTATCCAAATGGAATTGGAATAAAACATAATACAAAAATTGCTAAACAAATGTATCCAATCCTTTTATTTTGATCAGATAATGGAACATCTACATCATTAACCGGAGGATGTTTAGTTGTTCGCATTAATACCAAAATTAAAACTGCCCAAACTAACCAATTTAATGAAAGCAACCCCATGGGAATAAGCGCCAATAAAGCAAATTTAGCAACTTTATCGTGCTTTCTACCTAACATCGCATAAGCGATATGCCCACCGTCTAATTGTCCGATTGGGAGTAAATTTAACATTGTTACGAGTAATCCAATCCACCCCGCAAATGCGATTGGATGTAACAAAACATCTTGAGTACTGTTGAGATTTGGAAAAATAACTGCAGTTAGAAATTTGATTAATATTGAGTCACCTAAAGTTATCCCAATTTCAGCTGATGAAATTTCGACAACTTGCGAAAGAGATAATCCAATTATCAAAGCGGGGACTGCTACTATAAATCCGGCAATTGGTCCGGCTGCACCAATTTGTAATAACGCATCTTTCCGATAAATTGGTGATTTGATTTTAATAAATGCCCCAAAAGTGCCGATAAAAGTTGGAGCAGGAATAAAATATGGTAAAGTTGCGTTAACATTATGTTTTCGTGCATAGTAATAATGCCCAAATTCATGAAATCCCAATATTAACATTAATGTAACAGAAAATGGCCAACCTTGTATAATTCCCAACGGATTTTTCAATGGATTGACGCCTTCCATTATTGCACCGGCAAGTAATGTTGTAAAAATCGTTAAAATGAATAATATTAGATTGATCCGAGGAATTTTTGGGAATTTGATCACAATCGGCTTATTGTCCTTGGCACGTAACTGTAAATCGCCTTCAATTGATTGAAATTTTAAGGAATATGGTTCATCTTTTAATATCCTCTTGATATCATCAATGGAACTATCGCCAAGTAGTGCTCCCTGCACAATAAACTCATCTCCTTGATTGCCGACTTTCTTAACAAGAAAATACTGGTCAATTTTTGTTAATAATGATTTGAAATCTAATTCATTCATGATTGCTAATTGAATTTAATACAGTACAGATAAACAAAGGTTTCAGTATTAAGATAATATGATACTACTAAAATTATTGTATATTTTCTAACTGATCTAACTGTTCCGGCTTTTGGATACGTTTAATAACACCCCGTACAAATTGTCCGATTTGTGATCCATCAACTACGCGATGATCAAACACAGCTCCTCCGCTAAGAAAAGTGCGTATTACAATTTCTCCTTTTACAACTGCGGGCTTCTGCTCATATTTACCCATACTAATGACACCGGGTAATTTTGCGACAGGCATTAGAGCCGGCAATGCAGTAGTTAGACCAAGCGTACCAACGTTTGTAACCATAATCGAGCCAAAAGAATGTTCAGAAAGGCCAAGTACTTTCCACTTAATTCCTAATCCATACACTAATAATCTTATTAAGAGATAAGTCCATTTACGAAATGGCCATGGAATTTTACTCAATATATATTTATTCTTCATCGATGATTCTTCGGTACCTTTTCTGGCATTAGCTGCTTTTTCTTTAATCTCTTTAGCAATTTCCGATACTGTTTTTGTATGAGCTGATTCAATTTTTACTGCGCTCATTTCTTGTCCACCCTGAATTAATACTGATACCATCACATCAACATAATCCCTTGGGATTACCCGCCCCCTTCGCACAAAACAATTCATCTCAGGAGCATCAAATGCTAATGATCTAGCTACAGCAGCAGTGATAAAGCTTGTCATAGTGATTTTATTACCGGCTTTACGCTGTTCTGAAATGTATTCATCTGCTTTGGTTACATCAATATCTAATGTACCAAACACTTTTGCATCTTTGGCCGGAGTATATATCGCATTTGCGATTAATCGCCAGGGTGTGTTAAACTTATCTTGATTCATATTTATCCTATTTAAATTTTTATTTTCTTAACCAGAGTACTAATAGCAAACGGCAAATACCAAATGTAAAATGTAATTATTGTCACTATACCAAGTGGCAAAATATACCATGGCCATGATCCCATAACATCCATTATTGATCCGTTTTCAGGTTTCCAACAAAAAAACAAATAGTTACCATTAAAAATCAAATTATAGATTGCTATAAAACCAGTATATATTAGCGTTATTCCAAACACTTTCCATATAGATTTGTGCGTCGGAGCATATTTATATACAAAAACCATATATAGTACCGCTACCAAAATCAATCCGTGTGAGGTGAAAAATTGAAAAAACCGATAATGAGGAAATCCATACATTCCAATATCAGGAGTTAATAGAGCTTGAATTGCACCCCCAAGTCCCCAAAAATAGTTTATTTCAAATAACGTATAATTTTTATTAATTAACATTATTGCAGATAATACAATGGAAGCTCCACAAAGATGTAACGGCAAAGATGTTCCAGGATGCCACGCTCCGTTAGATAATCTCCAAATACTTAATGATACTTCTTGTAGTATCAAGGCTGTGGCAATTATGTAGCGCATTTTAGCATCAACTTGAGGATTTCTCAATTTATTTCTGAAAAGAAATATCAGTAGATATATACCAAGCAATACTAATAGAGCATTAATGTGATGCTGTGAGAAAAAAGAAAATGGATTGTCTGTGTAATCGTAATAAGTAAAAGGTATTTTCATTATTCTCCCTAATGTCAAATTCAGTGGAATGATAAATCTACAAATATTCAATGAATAATTCCTATAATTTGAATTATTTTCAATCCAATAATAAATCAGGTAAAATATGATTAACGTAAAAAATGTTTCCAAAGAATATAAACTATCTAAGAAGCAGCAAAAAGAATATGGTAAAGAGTATCATGGAATCAACAAGATAAAAGCTGTTGATAATATTAGTTTTGAATGTCAACCCGGACGAATTTACGGTTTGATCGGACCTAACGGTGCCGGTAAAACTACCACTCTCCGTATGGTTGCGACTATGTTAAAACCAACTTCAGGAAATATAGAAGTAGCCGGATTTGATACAGTAAAAGAATCGCAAAAAGTTAGAAAAAACATCGGTTTTATGACCGGACAAACCGCCCTATATGATAGATTAACTCCGAATGAAATGGTAAAATATATCGCTGATCTGAACGGTATGGACAAACAGGAATTCAAAACAGCTAAAGAAAAAATATTCGAATCACTTAAGATGAATGATTTTGCCAATCGGCGTATCGGAAAATTAAGTACTGGCATGAAGCAAAAAACTTCAATTGCCCGTACAATTATTACTGATGCGTCTGTCCTTGTATTCGATGAACCGACTGAAGGATTGGATATAATGACTTCTCGTGCAATTATTGATTTAATCCGTTCCGCTAAAGATGATGGAAAAACAGTGATATTCTCAACGCATCGCATGGGCGAAGTAAAACTACTATGTGACGATATTGGCATAATTCATAATGGCGAGATGTACTTTAACGGGAAACTTGCTGAGTTTGAAAAACAAATGACGCAATCCTCATTTGAAGATGAATTTGTTTATTTAGTCGGAGGTAAATCATGAAAAACATTTTTATTATTTTCAAAAAAGAATTAAAAGATACGTTACGTGATAGAAAAACTATTTTTATGATGGTTTTATTACCATTATTACTTGTTCCTATGTTAATAATTGGAATGACTATGGTAATGTCAGCTCAGGCGGACAAAGCTGAAGCAAAAGTTATATCAATCGGTATTGCCGGCGCAGAGTATGCACCTAAGCTACTTGATTTAATCATGGATAATGATAAAATAGAAATTGATAATTCTATTCCAGCTGATAGTTTAGCGGATTTTGTAAAAAAAGAAGAAATTGACGGTGCACTAATTATCGCAAGCGATTTCCAACAGAAGATCAAAAATGATGATCAAGCGATAATCCAGCTATTTTACAAAGGTACTGACGCATTTGAATCGGTTTATCAACGATTATCAGCGATAATAGATGAAGTGGATAGTACAATAGTTACTGAGCGAATTTCCCGATTGAATTTAGATAAAGATCTATTTGATCCAATTGCAATAGAAAAAATTGATCTCTCTTCGATTCAGGAAGTAATTGCAAAATTGGGTGGTGGTTTTCTTCCGTATATATTCATTATTTTTGGATTTATGGGCGCTATCTATCCCGGTATTGATCTTGGTGCCGGCGAAAAGGAGCGTGGTACTTTAGAAACATTATTATCTACTCCAGCCGAAAGAAGTGAAATTGTAATCGGTAAGTTTTTAATGGTGATGTTAGCTGCCATTATGACCGCTTTAATTGCAATGCTTGGATTTTATATCGGTATCAAATCTTTTCCTGATATTCCGGAAGAGTTTATCGTTATTATATCCAAAATGTTTACTTTTAAAATAGTTTTTATGATTCTTACTCTTATTATACCAATTTCAGCGTTTTTTTCGGCTTTGATTTTAAGTCTTTCAATTTATGCAAAATCATTTAAAGAAGCTCAGAGCATGATAACTCCCTTTAACATGGCAATAATCTTTCCTGCATTATTAGGAACTTTACCCGGAATTGAATTGAATTATCAAACCGCATTGATACCAATCATAAATGTTGCGTTAGCAACTAAAGATGTTTTAGCGGGCACAATAAATCCTATTCTATTAATTGAAGTATATTTGTCATTATTGATTTTTGCATCAATTAGTTTATTATTTTGTGTTAAATGGTTTCAACGCGAAGAGACTCTGTTTAGGGTTTAAATGGTATTAGAAACCCTAAAGGTTTTGAAAACCTTGAGGGTTTCTATTTTATATAAAAAAATGCCCCGCTGAATTACCCTCGAGAAAAACTTTTTCCCTGAAGAGCACGCCGTACCAACGGGGCTTCTTAAATTTCATTTCAAATAATATTATTCTATCCTTACAAAATATACATACTGAAAAATAATAAAAACAAAACAAAAATTAATTATCTTAAAGTACAGCTTCAAGTATTATATTTTTGGTTTAAAGCTATACTTTATAACATTGTCTAATATATATGTAACGCAGATATTTACAACTACTGCAAATACAATATAC
>JAUXHY010000121.1 GCA_030621275.1 bacterium
GTTCCTTTAATTGTATAGATTTAATTTTTAATAATTCAGATGTATTTAGTTTCCACTTTGTATCACCGTATTTTAAGTCATTTTCATCTGATGTAAACCAAATTATAACATTTTCTCTCTGTTTATTTGAACGAAATTGTTCGACAACTTTTATTTTTAATTGGTCGCTTAAAAAAGATAACGCATCATCAATCAATATTACACTGTTGGGTAACAATAAAGTCGTTGATATATTTAATAATTCTTTTTCACCGCCACTTAATGTCACAGGATGTCTAACGGTATCCACCGAAAATAATAATTTGTTTTTGGCTTCTTCTAATTGATATCTAATATATTTCGTATCATTGGAATTGCATTCTAAACTAAATGCTAGTTCATTTTCTATCGTATTATTGATGATTTGTAAATCAGGATTTTGAAGAATTACGTTAATGTCAGTGTCATTTTTTCTTTCATTAAGAGTAAACGACGTTGATTTAAATTGTTGTTCATCTGCCAATAAATATATTAATTCTGATTTTCCCGAACCGCTTTCTCCGTAAATAACGTGCAATCCCGATGAAAAATTGTAATCTTTAGATTGTTGATTGTGAGAGTTATTAAATTGTAATGAAAAGGAAAAAGACTTAGTCACGAATGATGCTCCGTACCACCCTTGTTGCCGAGCCGATATTATCATGGATAACTTTAGTTGCGGCAAAACTTGCATCTAAAAAACGATTTTTATCATTTAATAACATTTTCATGATATCATAAAATTCTACCCCATTATTTATTGAAAAACCGCCACCGGATTTTAGCAATTCCATAGCCTCATGCGATTTTTTATATTTAGGACCAAAGATTACGGGTAGTCGCGCTATTGCTGGTTCCATAATATTGTGTATTCCACTGGAAAAACCACCACCTATGTAAGCAATCTGTCCCTGCCAATAATATTTTGATAAAGCACCAACTACTCCTAGAATAACTATTCTACCATTCTGAATTTTGGACTTCTTCTTAGATCGAATTATTGTCGGATTGAATCCATGAGATTCAAATTTTTGAAACGATGATTGAATATATTTTTCTGAGGGTTCATGCGGTACCCATAACACACATAATTCTTTATCTTCTGCTAAAAGTTGAAATAGCGAATTAATAATTCTCTTCTCGTCTTCGGGCCAGACACTTCCCACAATGAGTCTTTTTTCACGCATCAAAACCGTTATTGTACGATCTTTTGTAAATTTATCTGCTTTTTCTTTTACTTGATCATATCTAGGATTCCCTAAAACACGTATAATCGGTTTATTATTCCGTTTTAATATTTTATTTAGTCGATAATTATCTTCTTTTGTTATTGTATATATTGTTGAAAATGATTTATAAACAGCCCTATAGAACTTTTTAATAATAGGAAGCATTTTAGATGTATTTTGCTTAAACCTTAATGCAAAAACAGTAGTATGAATTTTTCGTCGATTAGCTAACCAAATGACGTTTGGCCATATATCATATGATGCAAATATTATTTTTTTTGGTTTGATAATTTTAAGCACCCTTCGGATTGACCATATAAAATCGAATGGGAGATAAATCTTGCAATCAATATTATTATCTTCAACATTTTTATATCCCGAGGGGGAGAAAAAACTTGCTACTACATAACACTCCTTATCAATCTCCTTTAATCCTTTCAATACAGGTCGCACTTGTTCAAACTCGCCATACGAGGCAGCATGAAACCAATAAACAGATTGTTTTTTGTCCCAATTTTGTATTGTACTTTTTAAGATATTGATAGTTTGAAAACGTCCAACCAATCCATCTCTCATTTTTTTATTAAATATTGCACAAATACATGCAAAAATAAATATCAATGGATAAAATACTAAATTATAAATAAGAAACCAAAAATAAGTCACAATAAACCGCCTTCATTAATCTTACTTAATACGATTTCAGAAGTAATTGTTGTCATACAATATTGCTCATCGCGATAACATTTACGTTTCCCGGTTTGAGAGCATGGTCTGCACCAAACATCCTTATTTTCTATTGAAATAGAATTATTACGATTAACTCCTGCTCCAGTTTCACGAGAGGTTGGACCAAATATTGCAACTACTCTTTTACCAAGTGCTTCGGCAGCATGCACTAGACCTGTATCGGCTCCAATTACAAATCTTGCTTTTGTAATTATAGCCATCGATTCTCTCAAACTTGTCTTTCCTTGCAAATTTAAAAAAGTTGGGTCACATTTAGCGACTTCATTACAAATGCCATCACTTTTTCCACCTAAAATTACAAAATCAATATTTCTTCGATTTTTCAATTCTGCTAGTAGTTTACAATAATTATCAATCAACCAACTTTTTTGCAGCCATGCGGCTCCAGGAATAATTGTAATATATGGTTTTGTAACACCCTTTTCCTTCAGAAACATTCCCGCTTTTTTCCTTTCAATTTCAGATATAAATAATTCAGGCAATGGATATTCTTCATTATTCATCCATTCCGAAATTGGTTGATGCAGTAATTTCAATTGTGAAAAATCAGCAGTGAAGAGGTTTTTTCTAAATCTAAATAATAAGAACCTTTTCCATCTTGGTTTTTTTATATTTCTTTTTGGAATATTTCTAATCACAAATCGAATTATTTTTGACCTTAGAGAATTATGAAAATCAATTACAAAATCATAAGCTGAATTATTAATCCATTTTCCTGTTTTTAGTAATTTTATAAAACCTGTATTTCTATCAAAAGGAATAATTCTATCGATATATTTATTGCCTTCCAAAATTGAAGCATAGTCATTCAAAGTCAAAAAATCAATTTTAGCGGAAGGAAAGATCTTTTTTAATGACTTTAAAGGAGATGTCGTCAATACAATATCTCCTATTGAGCTAAATTTTATTACTAATATTCGTTTAGGATTGGCAATCCTATTTTTTACGATTGCCATTATAATTTACCAAATCTATTAATTTTTGTTTATAAATTGAATCAGGATACGCGCTGATTGCATCGAGAGCTTTCTCGGAAAATTCCACAATTTTCATTTTAGCGTAATTAAAACCACCGGTTGATTCAATTATTTGTTTTAAATCGTTGGTAACCTTTTTGTTCTTTTTTACTTTACGCAACAATCTACCAATTTGTTTTACGGTTTGTTTATCGGCAGTATTCATACTATATACTATTGGAAGAGTGATCATATTACTCATCACATCTTTTGCTAAATCTTTTCCGGTTTCCGATTGATTGCCAAGCAAATCAAATAAATCATCTTTAATTTGAAATGCCATTCCCAAATTAATCCCAAAAACTTTTAACGCTTCGTGATCTGCTTCATTTTCTGAGGCGGTAATTGCACCAAGTTTGCAAGCAGTTGCGATTAAAGATGCAGTTTTTTTCTCAATCATTTGATAATAAACTTTTTCGTCCATATGTTTATTTATTGATTTTTCTATTTGAAGCAACTCACCTGAGCTTAAATCTTCTGCAGTCCTACCAATGCTATCCAATACTTTAAAATTTTTCATCTTGACCATATATATCAATGATTTGCTCAAAACATAATCACCCATTAGTAATGATATTTTATTTTTCCAAACTCTATTTAAGGAAGGCCAACCGCGACGGTATTCAGCATCATCAACTATGTCATCATGAATTAAAGTAGCAATGTGTAGTAACTCCACTACGGATGCTGCACGGTAAGTGTTTTTAGTCGGTTTACCGCAAATATGAGCAGACAAAATTGTTAAAATTGGACGAACCCGTTTGCCACGTCTTTGAATAATATACTTACTTACCGTATTAATTAATTTAACATCGGATTTCAAAGCAGATTTGAACTCGATTTGGAATTTATCCAAATCAGCTGAAATTGGTTTGGTTATATCCTTAAGAATTGAATTTGACATTAATTTAATTCGTCTTCATTTTTCCGCTTTGCACGATTTACACCTGCTGAAACCAGTATGCTGATTTCATATAATATTATAAGCGGAAATGTCATAATAATCATACTAACGGGGTCAGGCGGTGTGATAAAAGCGGAAAGTAGCATTATTCCTACAATTGCATGGCGACGATAAATTCTAAGAAATTTGGGAGTTAATATCCCAACTGATGATAATATAAATGATACAATCGGCATTTCAAAAATAACTCCAGCACCTAGCATTAACCACGTAATAAAACTGAAGTAATAGTTTATCGAAATATTATTTTGAACATCGCCATAACCCATAGAGGTAAAAAAGTTTAATGAAAATGGTATCAATACAAAATACGCAAAAAGAATTCCACATAAAAAAGCTACATATGTGAAAATTATTATCGGAAGAATATATCTCGCTTCAGTTCCATATAAACCGGGAGCAATAAATTTCCATAATTGATAAGTGATTATTGGTAACCCGAGTACAAAACCGCTCACAAAAGCTAATCCCCACTTAACCATGAACATGCCTTGAACTTTCAATACTTGGAGTGTGAATTGATCGCTAATTTTTAGCGTTGGAGCTACTAATATTTCCATAATTTTATCAATAAAGACAAAGGAAATAATTGCTCCAATTACTATTGCTGCAATTGATTTAATTATACGCCAGCGAAATTCTTCGAGGTGATCCAAGAATCCCATTTCAACTATGTCTTTAGTCATATTTTGTTGCATCCATTATTTGATGAGCAATTTCATGGGCAGAAGATTTAATTGATTCAACGTCTTTTGTACTTTGTTCAAGTTCAATTAATCTTTTTGATGTCCAAAATTCCTTTAATAATTTATTTTGTATTAGAGAAAATACGCGAGCGCGATATCGATCAAGTTGTTTTTGAGTTATAATACCTTTATTATCCATTAAGTTCAAATGATTAAATAATTCGTCATATAATTCAATAATTCCTTCACCCTTACTTGCTATAGTATTTAAAACGGGTGGTTCTAATCTATTTTTACCATAACTATTATGTAGTAGGGATCTTAATGTGGTAGATAATCGATTGGCACCTGAACGGTCTGATTTATTTATTACAAAAAAGTCAGCAATTTCAATTAATCCGGCTTTCATCAACTGCACCTCATCACCTGATTCAGGAACTAATACAACCACAGCAATATCAACAGCTTTTATCACATCGTATTCTCCTTGTCCGACACCGACAGTTTCGAATATAACAATATCTTTCCCACTTGCAGCTAGAATATCACCCACATCCTGTGCTCTCTTTGCTAATCCA
>JAUXHY010000138.1 GCA_030621275.1 bacterium
CTTCCTTGATTAATTCAAGCGAAATTTCTAATATCTGTTTCTGTCTTGTTTTTGTATCAAGTTTTACCATAGATAAGTGTTAGTTGATTTAAACTAACACATAATATTACATAAATATCCTATTGAAACAAACTACTTTTTTTCACATCACAATCATTAAAACTAAAATAAACTACTATGTGAAATATTTTGATCAACCGGGAATACGAAATCTATAAAGTCTTGTGTAAACCGTCCGATTCCGCCTCCAATTGTCTTGTAATTCCCATCCAGAGTTAATAAACTACAATTAATCCTTATTTAGCATAATTATTATAAAATGACATTTGAAATAGTTTTAGTATTAATTATCATTAGTATAGCCTTTATACTTTTTTCAACAGAATTTGTACCCGTAGATGTTACAGCATTAATTATTCTTGGAATATTATTAATTACAGGAATGCTTTCTATTGAAGATGGTCTTTCAGGGTTTTCAAATCCCGCCGTAATAACGATCGCCTGCCTATTTATTATAAGTTTTACAATACAAAAAGAGGGTATTCTTGAGTATGTAATATCAAATGTAACAAAACTAATAGAGAAACATAGAATAATTGGTTTTATAACGTATCTTTTTTCAATCAGTATCGCCTCTGCGGTTATGAATAATACCGCAATAGTTGCGATTTTTATCCCGGTAACTATTCGTTTAGCTAATAGGTTTAATATCAGCCCATCAAAAGTATTAATTCCATTGAGTTATGCTGCCATTCTTGGCGGTACTTTAACATTAATTGGTACTTCTACAAACTTGCTGGTTAATTCAATATTTGTTAAAGAAGGTGGTTATGCTTCAATTGGAATGTTTGAATTTACAAGATTCGGATTATTATACTTAGTGATCGGATTGATATATATCTTTACTGTGATACCGCGGGTAATTCCATCACGCATTGCTTCATCAGGCCTGACAAAAAATTATCTTTTAGGTGCTTTTTTAACAGAAATCAAGATAGGTAAAGACTCGCCTCTAATTGGTAATACTTGTTATGGTAGAAGTATCAATAAGAATTATGATGTAACAGTGTTAGATATTCTACGAAAAGACAAATTAATTACAACAAATATTAGAAATAGAATATTACAACAAGATGATGTTTTATTTGTTCGCGGATCTTTAGATGGTTTTTTACGAATGAAAGAATTGGAAAAAGTCACTCTTCTAACTGATGAAAAATTATCCGAAAGAGAACTCGAACAAGAAGATAATATTTTAGTTGAGGGACTCTTAACTGACCGATCGCGGTTAATTGGAAAAAGTTTACAGACTATTAACTTTAGACGGAGATTTGGGGCATTCGTATTAGCAATACGTCGTGAAGGCACAATTCTTCGCGAAAAAATCGCCCATTTAGCGTTGAATGCTTATGACACTCTATTAATATATGGATCAACTGAAAGTATACAAAATCTTGCGCAATCAAATGACTTTATTATCATCGGTGAAGTGGATGTTTCACTCAAAAAACATCGGTTCTGGTGGATAAGTATTGCTGTACTTTTTGGCGCAGTTTTACTGGCGGCTTTAGGAATAATACCGATTGTTAAAGGAGCATTGATAGGGGTTATAATCTTATTAGCATTCGGAATAATAAAACCAACCGATGCCTATCGAGCAATTTCTTGGCAAGTAATTATTTTACTTGCCGCTCTAATTCCATTAGGTCATGTCATTCATACAAGCGGTACAGCAACGTGGGTCGGGGAATCGCTATTTAATTTCATGAATATATTTCCTTTAGATTTACAACCTTTTGTGATGGTCAGTTTGATTTATTTAATAACAACTATCCTAACAGAAATTTCATCTAACGCCGCCACAGCGATACTTATGACACCAATTGCATTGGTTGTTTCTGCCAAACTCGGATTAGATCCACGACCCTTTGTTTTTGCTATTTGTTTTGCCGCTTCCGCATCGTTTATAACGCCAATCGGATATCAAACAAACTTAATGGTCTATGGTCCGGGAGGATATAAATTTACTGATTATATTAGAACAGGATTGCCTTTAGCAATAATTTTATGGATTGTAGCTACAATCTTTATACCAATATTTTGGCCATGTATAGCTTTATAGTGACTACACTAATTATTCACCGGGGCGACCAATAAATTCCATAATTTTTGTAGACATAAAACCCGCTATTAATACTGATAAAAATAAACCAATCAATATTGAAAATATATTTACATTATTAGTAATTGCATATGCTTTATTAAAATCTTGAATGGTTATAGCTTTTATCTCATTTATCAGCGCATGACTCTCTCTAGCTAAATTTACTTCACTTTGAATTTCAGTTTTATCAATTTCTATTTGACCTGAACTAATTATTTCCTCGAATTTTAAACCATAACTATCAATTTTTTCCTGCAACGCAATTAATTTTTTTACCATCTGTTCATTTAAATCATAATCTAACATTTTAGAAACCTGCATATTTAAAGAATCATAATTTGAAGTAAATAACTGTGCTGACTGAGAATCATGCCTGATAATAAAGTTTTTTTCCTGTCTTCTACATTCTAAGAAATATTTTTCGATTTCACTGATCTGTGAAGAATGCTGAAAGGCTTGATGCATATTTGATTCTTGCCAAATTATGATACCTGATACACAGGCCATAACAAAGACAATAATTAAGAATCCAAATGTAATACGAGCTCGAAGATTCATAGCTTACCCTCCGATAATTAATATAAATTTACACATTAATTACTGCTATAACTTTATACAATCGAATCAATTAATTCTTTTGGTTAATCTTATATTTCAAAGAAGTGCCTAAAACATTGACATATTGCCATTTTTCTTCTTTCTTAAAATGCTCTAAAATGTAAAACAGTTCTACAGTAATATTATTTTCCATAGGAAAAACTATATTGAAATAAATTCGGTTTTTATTAAACTCTTTTCCAGTGCAATCATAGAAAGGTTCCTCGGCAACACTTAATCTGATTTTATCATGAAAATAAACCGGAGATTTAATGGTTAATTTATTTCTATAGCGAATTGAATTATTATCTTCTTTTATTCGATATTCAAAACGATTTCTATTATTAAAAGAAATATTATTTAATTTACCAAAGAATGCAATATCAACTTGAGGATAGTATATGACAGAATAATTATCTTCCTTAAATTGAATAATATGACGATAATATGGACTTACAATCATCCAATAATTTATTTTCTTATCAAAACCAATTTCTACGTCACTACTATAAAGATCATTAATTATTCCTCTAAACCAAGTTTTAGGTTTTATTTTAAAATCGAGAGTATTTGACGCTGAGTATGTAATTTCGTAATGGTTTCTATATTCCCAATTATTTTGAGAGAATCCTCGGTTTATATTCAGAAAAAAACTAAAGAGAAAAGTCCACAGTATAATTTTTCCCATTATTATCACCTAGTACTAAGCTAACGTTTTAATAATTGTAAATAATCCTAAACCAATAGTAAGTATCGCAATTATGCGTTTTAAATGGGTTTCATTTAGTTTGCTAACAATATTTGCTGAAATCGGTACTGATAATAGTGCTCCAGCACAAACCGGTATCAACAATTCTATATTTATATAATGTCCTCTTAGCATAAATAATATAACAGCAACAAGACATGTAAATGATTCGGCAAATGAGGTTATTGCAACCGATGCTTTACCATTTACACCGCTTAGTATTTGTCCGCTTGTTAAAAGAGGTCCATATCCTCCTCCACTCAATGCTTTATTAAATGAGGCAATACTAGCGATAACAATCATCTTCCATCTTTTAAATGCAAATGGATGGTTAAGAAAAAACCAGATAATTATTCCTGCAACAGTGATAATTATTCCTATAGTGAGCTTGAGAATAAATGTAGGGATTTCTACTGCCAAATTTACACCTGCTATTACTCCGAAAACTGATCCTATCGCTAAAACAATAGCGATCTTACTATGTCGGGATTTTTTTGATGTAAAATCTACATTGCCTACGCGGTGATGAAAAATTGATGCTGATAGACCACTTAAAAATTCCGATAATAAAATTGTTGGGACTATTTGCAATGGTTCATATCCAATTGCAAGCAAGATCGGGGTTAATGTAGTTCCATATCCCATACCAAGACTACTATCCATTAATTCACACACAAAACAGATAAGAATCAAAATAAAAATATTAACAGTTATTGGAATTACTCCCTTAGTAAATGAGAAAACAAGAATTGCTAATATGGTGACGACCCAAATCATAACAATTGGTATAGATCGATCAATAATTTTATTCATTATTTTACATCCTTACTTTTATTCTTGTTAAGTACTTTGTCTAAAAACAGTATATAAAAAAGCTGCACAAATGTCTGCAGCCTTATATTATAATAAAGCATCTGTCCCTTAAATTGCCGACGGGGTTAGCTGACGGGTTAGAGTTAAAAGGTACTCTTCTCTTTGATGAGATTCACCCCTACTGATTGGATCCCCCGTTCGTTTCATTTATGAACCGACTAGGCGACAGACAATATGATGTTAACTAGTAAATTAATTGATACTAGTTCGATGTATTATTAAATTTTTATATACTGGACTTATTGCTCCTCTTTAAACTTAGTGTTAAATTACCTGAAAATAATTATGTAGTCAATAGCATTTTAAATACGCAATAAAACAAAGTATTTGGCTTAAATTATTTTAGGTGGTACTACAAAAGAACTTTTCAAAGAA
>JAUXHY010000251.1 GCA_030621275.1 bacterium
GAACTGTAAATACGAAAATAAGTTAAATGGTATTATTGCGGTGCATTACGGAGAAGTAAAAAAAGTAATATTTTACTGATCAAGTTTGTTAATGCGTTGTAAATGCCTTTCGCCTTCAAACGGTGTTTTTAGCCATAATTCTACAACATCTATTGCTTTTTCTTTGGAGATAAACCGTGCACCAAGCGAAAGAACATTTGCATCATTATGTTTTCTAGATAATTTGATTATTCTTTTAGGACCATCATAATACACAACGGCTCTAACTCCTTTCACACGATTAGCAGCCATTGCTTCACCCTGACCGGAGCCGCCGAAGATAATTCCAAAAGTATTTTTTGAGCTCCCAACCACCCGTGCAGCCGGAATTATAAAATCAGGATAATCATCAGTAACATTATATTCGTAGGCGCCAAAATCTTCAACTTGATATCCGGACTTAATCAAATATTCTTTTACATGATTTTTTAGATCAAATCCCGCATGATCTGTAGCAAGTACGATTTTCATAATTATAATAATTTCTTTAAATGTTTATTGATTTTACTAATAACTTTTTGTGGTATAAATCCAAATCGGTCAGCAAGTTCTTTGTACGGCGCTGATAATCCGTAAGTATCCAATCCAATCATTAATCCGCTTGGACCTACATACCGTTCCCACCCCAAAGTTATTCCCGCTTCAAGCGATACCTTTAGGCAGCCACAAGTTGGAATTAATTTTTCTCGATATTTTTTTGACTGTTGATCAAACAATTCCCATGATGGCATACTAATAACTCTAACTCTTTTGTCTTTCAGTAATTTAGCTACCTCGATTGCCAGAGATACTTCGGACCCGGTTGCAATTAACACAATTTCCGGAGAACCTTCGCAATCGCTAATTGTATATGCACCTTTTCTTACTCCTGATTCAATCTTATCATAACTAAGAGGAAATACAGGGACATTCTGTCTTGTCAATAATAGAGCACTGGGACTATTGTTAGATTCGATAGCTATTTTAAAACAGACTGCTGTTTCTTTTGGATCAGCAGAACGAAATACATTATAATTTGGTATGGTTCTCAATGCCATAATGTGCTCTATAGGTTGGTGAGTTGGACCATCTTCTCCAACGTAAAAAGAATCATGAGAGAATTCATGTATAACTCTAATATTTTGCATTGCTGCTGAACGCAAAGCAGGTCTTGCATAATCTGAAAATACTAAAAATGTACCACCAAATGGAATCATTCCACCATGCAACGCCATTCCATTTAAAATTGTCGCCATTGGAAATTCGCGTACTCCAAATGCAATATTTCGTCCTGTGCGATCCTCCTTTTGAAAATCATTATATGTTTTTGCGAATCCACCTGTATAATTTGATGGTTCAAGATCAGCAGAACCACCGACCAAATTCGGAATTTGTTCAGCAAATTTCTCTAATGTTATACCAAATGCTTTGCGTGTTGCCAACAAATCACCTTTTTTAAATTCAGGGAGGTCCAGATATAATACTTTGTTTTCAACAATTTGAGACCATTGTTTATTAAAAACTTTTCCCTTTCTAAGTTTATTGAGTTGAGAATTCCAATCGGCACTTAAATCCAATAACTCATCAAACCTTTTCTGAAAGTATTCGGTTACACATTGAGGAACATAAAATTGTTTATTTGGTAATCCAAATTTTTCTTTTGTTTGTGCAATTTCTTCTTCAGGCAATGGTACGCCATGCGTATTGTGATCGCCTTCCATATTTGCGCAACCATTACCTATTATTGTTTCACCAATAATTAGATTAGGTCTTTCAATAACTTGAGCGGTTTGTATCGCATCTCTGATTGCGTTATGATCATGACCATTAATCTTTTGGACGTGCCAACCGAGTCCCTCAAATACTGAAGCTATATTTGTAGAATCTGCCCTATTAGTATTACCGGAAATCTGCGCTTCATTTGAATCATAATACATTATTAGCTTGCGCAAATTCCAATGCCCGGCTAAAGCTGCAACTCCGAGACTAACAGGTTCCTGTAAATCACCATCTCCCGCTAAAACATAAGTAAAATGATTTACAATATCTTTTGCATTTTTTGATAAATTACCAATTGTCTCATTCAGAAATGCTTCAGATAAAGCCATACCAACCGCCATGCCAACTCCTTGCCCTAAAGGTCCGGTAGTCGCTTCCACTCCAGGCAGTTTTACTTCGGGATGACCGGGTGTATTGCTGTCAAGCTGACGAAATTGTTTTAGATCCTTTTTTTTGTTCCAGCCAATTAAATGTAAAATTGAGTATAATAACATTGATTCGTGACCTGCTGATAGAACAAAGCGGTCACGATTGAACCAATTCGGATTCTTTGGATCAAATTTTAGAAAATCGGAAAAAAGTACATAAATAAAATCAGCTGAGGACATTGCTCCACCGGTGTGCCCAGAGTTAGCATTCCGTACTCCATCCATAACTAAACCTTTTATCACGTTTACTGTAAACTGATCTTTATCTTCTTCAGACCAATCTGTAAAATTTTCAATCTCTTTATATATTCTCATTTTTCTATATATTTTTAAAATTTTCGATTTTTGAATGCGGGTCATCTGCATTAAATATTGCAGAACCTGCCACTAAAATATCAGCACCTGCTTCTTTTACAATTTTCGCATTTGATAATTTTATTCCGCCATCCACTTCTATTATTACTCGTTTTCGAATTCCTAATATTTTCAACGATTTATCTAATTTCTGAATTCGAGTTGTTGATTCAGGAATATATTGCTGACCACCAAATCCCGGTTCAACAGACATAATCAAAATCAGATCAATTTTTTCTAAATACGGATCTAAAACTTCTAAAGGTGTTCCTGGTTTAATGGAAATGCCAACTTGTTTATTGAATGATCGAATTTGTTCT
>JAUXHY010000182.1 GCA_030621275.1 bacterium
GCAAAATCTTGTTCCATTGTTTTATTCAATTCTACCGCAAGATCATACTGTCTATCCATACCAAAATCGATGATGTTTCCTGTTATCGCTATTCTTATAGCAGTAAGCATTTTGTTGTCAGAATTATTCATATATTCAATCAGTTTTGGATACAGAGCAAGTGCTTCAAGAATACTATTCTTCTTTATATCTTTATATGGATCTATTACACCTGTTATATTTTTTATTTTCTGGTAAACTAAAACCCCTGATTGAACCGGAGTGTGGTGCATTGGAATATCTTTGATCATAGTACCTACTTCATCAAGTACTTTCTTTATTTTTTCTTCATCATTAGTGGCTATTCTTGCTGTACGCAAAGCCTGATTCATCATGCAAGGTAAACAATCAAGATAAGTTTTCATCTATTTCTCCATTTGGCAGCATATTATCCGGGTGATAAATACCATTTTCTTCTTTATAAAAGCGTACACAATCCTGCCAATTTCCTTTACAATAATTGTCAATCCATTTTTTATTCAATTTTCCATCATCATAAAAATATTTAAGAGGACAAACCGGATATCATTTGC
The DNA here is from genome assembly GCA_030621275.1 of bacterium. Lineage (GTDB taxonomy): Bacteria > Fidelibacterota > Marinisomatia > Marinisomatales > JAHJCW01 > JAHJCW01. The sequence continues at coordinate 573 of JAUXHY010000182.1, forward strand.
ATTGACTTTGTTTTTGCACTATATATAAACAATCTATCTAAAATATTTTTCCATCCGGTCAAATGCAACATTTATCATATCTTCCGGGACACAGAAAGAAAGTCTAATGTGACCTTCTCCGGTTGGACCAAATGCAACACCGGGAGTTGTAGACACTTTTGCATTCTTCAGTAAATCTTTACTAAACGCTATTGAATCATTCCCTTGATCAATAAGAATTTTTGGGAACATCAAGTAAGCACCTTGTGGTTTACTATATTCAAAAATAGAATTTAATCTATCCAATCTTTCGCACATTAAATTCCTTGCACTTAGATAATGTGATCTGAATTCGTCTATACAATCTTGACTCCCTTTCAGCGCTGCAATTGCTGCATATTGTGACGCAACAGTAGTACAAATAGAAAACGGTATATGTACTTTTTTTATCTGCTCTAACATTTCCTCATCTGCATGAACATAACCAATCCGCCAACCTGTCATTGCATAGGTTTTTGTAAAAGTATAATTTGTTATAACATGCTTTCTTAATTCAGGAATCGAAGCAATACTAAAATGTTCATTATCATCAAAAGTGAAATACTCATAAGCTTCATCAGTAATTAGAGTTAGATTGTGTTCTAACGTAATCTTGGCTAACTCCCTCAAGGTTTTTTCAGGAAAAACTGTACCGGTTGGATTATTTGGAGTACAAAACAATATCGCTTTTGTTTTCTTTGTGATAACATTCTTAATTGCATCAACATCTAATGCAAAATTATCTTCTTCCATTAACGGTACAAGTATCGGTTTACCGGAAGCAAGTTTAACTTGTGTTATATGCGTCGAATATGTTGGTGTTGGAAGAATCACCTCATCTCCGGGGTCGATTACTGCCATAATCGAAGCAGCTAATCCTTCGATTGCTCCAACTGTTACAATTATTTGTGAGACATTAGCATTAATATTATTTTCTCTTTCTAACTTTTTTACAATTTCTTCCCTTAATTCCGGCAAGCCTTCACTTTGAGAATACCCACTAGTCAATCCTTTATTGATAGCAGAAATAACAGCATCATTTATATGCTTTGGAGTTCCTGTAGTTGGTTTCGCCCACGATAAAAATGCAACATCATCATATTGTTGTGACAGTCTAGTCATTTCATGGATCGCAGATTTATTAATTTGATATACTCGATTTGAAATATTCATTTTTGTATCCTGTTATTCATTTAAAATTGAAAATCATTCCTGTTTTAATTTGATTAATTTCAAATACATTATAGAAAACACGTAAAGCAGACAATTTTATATAATGAGATAGAAAAATATTTTTATTATTGTTTCATTATTTCCTTATTGCACTGTTTATAAGTTATAAACTTTTTGTGAACTGTTTACTGTCTATTGCTTAGAACCGACTTCTAACTTTATTCTCCAATTTTTTTAACATTTTATATATTTCATAAGCTTTATCATCATCATACGAAATAATAATATTATTTGTATACCTTCCTACCATTTTTGCTGCTTTTTTAAGATTTTCTAAATCAACATCTTTGGCATATAACATAATATAAAAGGGCTTTTTTAATATTTTATAAAAACCATGTGCTAAAGAATCAAGCCAATATAATGATTGATAACTAATATCATATAATGGAATTAGAAAATAATCAATATATCTTGCTAATGCGGCAATATCTATGCCATATCTTTCCTGATAGAATGGATCGGGATATAAAGTTACAGACAATTCCTTTTGTGTAATTTTAGAAATTTGTTTAACAAAATTAATAGTTTGATTTATTCTAAAATCGTTAATATTTACATTATTATCTTGCATTTCTTTTAAACAAGTATCACAAACACAATAATCGGGATTCGGCATAGTAATTGAATCAAGATGAAAACCTGCTACATTGCTTTTATCAGCAATTTTAACCAATTCAAATATTTTAGAATAATATTCCTTATGAGAATGGCATATCCAATCGCAATATAAAGTTTTATCTTCGGAACGTAATGCTCGGTTTTTACCGGAATATGCTACCAATTCCGGATTTTGCTTTGCTGTTTTATTATCTGCAAAACAGCTTATTATATTATGTGAATTGATTACAGGTTTATTAATTATTCCTGTTACATCTTTCATATAATTGAAATAAATATCGAAACCTTCGGGCATTTCTGCATTATGAGAATATATTCCAATATTATATTTTTGCATAAATTAAAAATTGAATACCATCCCTGCCGTAACTTGATTTATTTTAAATTCATTATAAAAAGCAGATAAGGCAGGTAATTTTGTACAGTGAGATGGCAACAAATATTTTACTTTTTGTTTTTTAAAATAATTAACAGTTTGTTTGGTTTGGTTATTGTTCAAAGCTAAATGAAAACCTCCTATAACAACTTTAATTCTATCCAAACCTGTAACCTTTTTGGCATACTCAACAATATTGCAAATCCCTGAATGAGAACAACCGGATACAACAACCAATTCGCCATTAGTATTTATAGCAAGTGCTGAATCATCCATAATAAAATCATCATTACCATTTTCATCTACAAATGGTGTATTTTGTGATTCAAATGAATTAAGTCTTGGTATTTCACCTAAGAAAATCACATTTTCAGAAATATTATATGGTTCTTTTGATGTTATTATTTTAAATCTTCTTTTTAACTTTTTATAACTTAGATCCAGACCAATATGAAAATTATCATTTCTACGATAGCGTTTAATAAAAACATTGGGATGACATATAAGTTTTTTGTTTTTTATAAATTTTAAACCATTCCCATGATCCCAATGACCATGACTGAGAACTATAGTTTCTACATTATTAATATCAATATTAAGTCTTTTGGCATTTCGTAAAAAATTATCGGAGTGTCCTGTATCAAAAATAATTGTCTTATTATCATGTTCTATATAATATGATAAACCAAATTCCGCAGTAAAATATCCTGAAGCAACATTCTCTGTCAATACTGAAAGTTTCATGATGTATATTTTTTTACCGGTATTTTTAAAATTCCTGATTTTATGATAAACAATTTATACTCATTTGCATCGTTATCTAATTCATCCTCAATCCAGTGTAAATTTTTGTTTAATATATCTAAAATTTCATCCGGTCTATCTACTGAAATTTTAACAGGAATAAAATGATTATTCACCCTTTTAATATTTTTACCAAATTGCCTTGAAACAAGT
>JAUXHY010000120.1 GCA_030621275.1 bacterium
CATAAATAAATACTGCAGGATATTCCTTTATTATCGCCGTCTCACGCTGTTTGCGTGGTAGATCAGGATACATTTCTAAAATCTCTTCGGCATGGATGAATGTTAATTCTTCCGGAATATTTGGATATTTGTCGGTATTTAATTCAGGGAATTCTTGTTTAACAAACTCTCCCGCTCCATAAATTACTTTCCAAATCTTTTTAACAACATCAGTTAAGTAATCTAAATTTCTTTGGTCAGCAGTCATCACTTTTTCCCAATCCCATTGATCAACATAAGAACTGTGATCATGATCTAAAAAGTAATCTTTTCTAATTGCTCTCATATCAGTATTGATACCTTCACCGGGCTTACAATCGAACTGCTTTAAAGCAACACGTTTCCATTTTGTTGCCGCTTGCACAACTTGTGCTTCAATCCGTTTATCTAAACCAAGACCGGCAGGAAACTCAATAGGGGTGCGTGAACCGTCGCGGTCAAGCATATCATTTACACCGCTTTCCTTGCTTACGATCAATGGAACTTGCACTAATTGTAAGTTCAGAGCTTCCGCTAAACCTTTCTCAATATAATCCTTTATCATGTAGAGCGCTTTCATTCGCTTCATTGGAGTTTGCAATGGTGTATAATCGTTAGGCAATATTTTTTCAACTTCTGGGTAAGTACTAATGCCGGGACCGGCTAAATCAGCAACTTTGGAATTGGATTTCATTTTATTTCCTCAATTAATTATTTAGTTATTTAAAAATGGCTTAAAAAATACAAAGTAGTCCTGTATTGTTGAAACAATAAGATACAGATTTAGTAAAATATATTATATTGATAATTATCTTTCACTTGCTAGACAATTACATAACACTCTACATTTCATAGTTATGAAAGTAAAATACATAACGCACACCTTGCTGATTTTTATTCTATTCTCAGGATTGTCATTTGCGCAATTTGGAAATGTTGATGTTACATTTGATGATAGACTCCTACGGGATGGAGACCGCCAACAGCTTTTATTATTAAAGGATGAAATTAAGCGATTTTTCCAAAATACTGAATGGGATGAAGAGTATAGTGACTTAGAAATACCATTACACATTCAAATTATTTTTGAGGGCACATCATCTAAAGGATCAGAGAAAGTTTATCTTTCCCAAGCATTATTCTCAAATGGTATTGATCAACGTTACTTTGATAAAACATTTCAATTTACCTATAATGAAAGTGGTTCCCTGTATTATGATGCGGTTCTCTTTAATCCTCTGTCTAGTTTCTTAGCATATTATGCAAATCTTATTATCGCCGGCGAAGCAGATACTTATGAATTGAAGGGTGGAAATAAGTTTTATGAAATCGCCAGGGCGATAGCACTACGTGGTGCAGCATCGGATTATCCGAGAGGATGGACTGAAAGAATACGAATTGAAAACCTATTGAGTAGCAATCACGGATTGCGAAAAGTTCGTTTGGCAACTTACTATGGTATAGAGTTATTTGAATATGGAAAATTGGAGTCCGCTACCAAACAATTTCATAAAATGATTGTGGGGCTTGACGAAGTTTACAATCAAACTTCACGAGATCATTACACAATTCTATTTATGAACGGACACGCTGAAAGATTATCCGAAATTCTTTCTATACTTAGACTAGATTCAATACTAAACGATTTGATAGAACTAGACCCCGATAATAGAGAAATTTACGAACGCGGTTTATCCGTAAGCTCTGAATAACGATTTTTCCTTAAAATATAGTGCGCAAACACTATACTTCCGTTATACATTTTTCTTAAGACAGTTTTATCTTTTTCCTTTCGCATTGCTTTAACTTCACGTCGTTTTCTAAACAATTTTCTTGGATGAAACACTATCCAGGCATGAGCTTTTGCAATCCCTTTTATGTGTTTCCAATCTCCATTTAATATAGCATATATTATTGCAACTATATCTAAAGCCCATCTAATGGGCAATACATAAAGAGATAAAGGTAATGAATAATTTGTCAATAACATTATTAGGGAATTCCGATGATTTAAGTAATATTTCTTTTCAGTATACATCGGTAAAGACACTGCATTTTTATGATATACTACGCTGCTTGGTTCACACCATACATCAAGACCTAGTAAATGGAATCTCCAGCATAAATCGATTTCTTCCATGTGAGCAAAAAATAATTTATCAAACTTGCCCGCTGTTTCAAATGCAGTTTTGCGGACTAAGAAGGCCGTCCCGGATGACCAAAATATCTCTCCTTTTGAATTATATTGATTTGAATCAATTTCCTGTTCATTGAAGATTCGTCCTTTTGCAAACGGAAAAATAAGAAAATCCATCATTCCACCGGCAGCACCGGCATAATCAAATAAATTCTTCTGATAATAATTCAATAGTTTTGGTTGTACAGATGCAATTTGTGAATTTTTTTCTAATAATTGAACAAGTGGTTCAATCCAATTTTGTTCATGGATTGTATCATTATTTAGGAATAATAAATACTTTCCCTTTGCAATTTCAGAACCACGATTACAACCGCCGGCATATCCTTCATTCTGTTCATTTTCAAAAATAATAACATTTGGGAAATTATTACGGATATGATTAACAGAATCATCCGTAGAGTTGTTATCAACTACAATTATTTCAAGATTTGGATATGTTGTCTTATAAAGCGATTCAAGACATTCAGTAATTACTTCAATACCATTCCAATGCGGGATTATTATTGAGACTAATGGTCGCATATTTCATATACCAATTAATTAAAAATTGATGCCTCTCTAACACTATCTATATTTCCAATATTTCTGCGAACTTCGTCTAACATTTCTTTTGCATTAAAATCATTTGGATTTCTAGCTATCCAATCATTCAATATTAATTCCATTGGTTCCCACGATTCTACTGATCGATATGTAAGCACTAAAGATGAAACTATTTCACCATACAGTCTTTGCCATTTTTCCCAAGAGGATTGTGTTAATCCTGCTTTCTTTATTCCTTTGGCTCTAACAAGATTTTCAACATTCACATAACTGTCATATAATCCTTCAAAAATAGCAAGAGCATTTCCAAAATCATCCAACTCTTGTATGTAAGCTTGTCCAAATTTTAGTTTTTCTTCAACAGAGACATTTTTACGACTATTTAAATCTTCTAAAATTGATCTGAATATTTCTTTTTCACCGATCCTACTGTACAGATGTCCAATTTGGAAAGCATGGTCGTTTGTGGTTATTGGGATGGTTTCTTGAGGTAAATTCTGATTCATTTTTTGCAATACACTAAGCACTTTCTGTCGTGCAGTTTCGTTTTCCTCCGGCTTGTTGGAAGAGTCATTAAGCATATCTTGATATTCAAAATAGTAAACAACAGCTAACTGCAAATATCCGCTCCTGTAGTTTTGCATAAGTCGAATAATTTGATCGCTATAGTAAACATCTTCATTGCCTAAATTTCTAAACATATATCCGGTTTGGAAATCTTTTGACCATGTAGTTTTATTGGAATCTGTCCTGCCTTTAACTAATGATGACGGAATAAACTCTTTTGACCAAGTAATGTCGCCAATATCAGTCATTAAATTGGCTTCCATTTTTTCTTTGTCAACTAAAGATATTTTATGACTATTTAATCGGAACGTTAATCCTTCCATTCCTAAATAATCTTCTAAACCAATTCTATTTTCATTCCCAACTGTAACTGCGAAATATATTGGATATCTCCATTTAGTATCATTAATAATTCTCAGTACCATCAAATCTTGAGTTTTAAGAGCTTGCCCTGCGTATGTTGGTTTTAAATTCCATTCAATATAACCATCCGGATTTAAAGCATCATTTTCGGCAGGAATTCTTACTTTTTGCTCTTGCCAAGCTTGCAAACCATAAGCAAGCTCATCAATTTGTTCATCAGTTAAATTAATGAACCGTTCCCCGATTGGTCGTGAATCGCGTAATTGTTTTATATGCCACGGTGTATTTAACAAACTCAAATTTGCTACTGTAACATCTTTACGCACACCTTCCACTTCTTGTAAATACCACAATGGATATGTATCATTATCGCCATTTGTAAATATTACCGCGTTCGGTTCACACGATTGGAGCATATTGTATGCCATATCCCAAGCTACATAGTTTCCACTACGATTATGTTCATGATAATTGGCAAAAAGCATTACTCCAGGAATAAGAACTACTTGCAAAAGTATCGCAGCTCCTGCGATGCGTGTCGCTAAATCTTTTTCTTTTATATATTTTATTATTTTTTCAGCAATCGCAGCTGCGCCGATACCTATCCATATTGAAAATGCAAGAAAACTGCCAACGTACGAATAGTCTCTTTCACGCGGTTGTGGATTATCCTGATTCAAATACATAATAAGCGCTAAACCAGTAATGAAAAATAATGTTAAGATACTAAACGCAGCTTTTTTATCACGCTGAAAGTGATAATACATACCACCAAGTCCCAACAAAAAAGCAAACGGTAAACCGAATTGTATCCATTTTACACCATCTTGAGTAATATTGGCACCAAATGCTGTAACTCCTGTATCAGTTGATGGACCGCGTCCTGCAAATTGCCATAAAAAATATCGCCAATACATCTTTTTTATTTGGTAATTGATGAAAAACTGCCACTGCTTCCCAATATTGTAGAACCGATATGTTTGATTCTGACTTGAGGAAAAATCCTGTCCATAAGCCGGTCTGCCAACTGCTTCATATTTGGGAGGTAAACCATCATATTTTCGCGGAAGCTGACTTACTTCTCCGTACTGTTCACGTTCTAAATAAGCTATTGCGGATTGAGTAGTATTAGGTTCTCCAACATCAATAGATGGATTTTGATTAGAACGAATGAAAACCATCGTGTAGGTAGAATAGCCAATAACAATCAATACTAATGATGTAAAAATAATCGAGAGTATTTGTTTATGGCTTACTACCGCCCAAATCATTGCCCCAACAAGTGCAATTACAATTAGTATAACTGCAAAGAGCCCTGAACTACCCGCCAAGCGTGGCAAACCCATAATTATCCCATTATGAATGACTAAAAACGTAATTCCTGTTAATACTATTGTAATAATGAATGATTTCCATTCAAATTCCTGTTTGCGGAAATAAATTACTAATGCAATAAATGGCAGCGCTAAAAGATTTAATAAATGTACGCCAATTGCTAATCCAACCATATACGCAATAATTAAAATATAACGTTCGTTGCCCTTTTCTTCAGCTCGTTCTGACCAATGCA
>JAUXHY010000086.1 GCA_030621275.1 bacterium
AATAAAGTTCAGTACGGAGATTTTAATTGGAAATTTATCAAATCACCTCATTTCAATATATATTATTACACAGAGGATGTCGATCTTGCTGAATTCACGGCTGAAGTTGCAGAAAATGCATACGAACAAATTTCAAAGCATTTCCGTTGGAATTTGAAGAAAACGGTTTCGATAGTAGTTTATAATTCACATAAAGATTTTCAGCAAACAAATGTGACGTATAGCTATCTTTCGGAAGGAATTGGCGGATTCACAGAGCTTTTCAAAAACCGTGTTGTGGTACCTTTTGAAGGCTCTTATGAACAATTTCGCCATGTTATCCACCATGAATTAGTACATTCGGTTGTTAATGATATGATTTATGGGGGCAATGCTCAAAGTGTTATTTCGGGTGCGCAGTTACTACGACTGCCGCTTTGGGTCAGCGAAGGTACTTGTGAATATTTATCTTTGAATTGGAATACAAAAGCCGATATGGTTATTAGAGATATGACTGTAAACGATTATATCCCAAGTGTTCGTGAGTTAGAATACTATATGGCGTACAAAGGTGGTCAATCTGTTATGCGATTTATCGCTGAGAAATATGGAAGAGAAAAGATTGGTGAAATATATATTGCCATGAAAAAAACTCAGAATGCGGAAAGAGGTTTTGAACAGGCCTTAGGCATGGATTTTAAAGATTTAACTGAACAATGGCAAAATTACGTAAAAAAAGAATATTGGCCGGATATTATAGGTCGCGATGCGATTGAAGATATTGCCCATCGTTTAACGGATCATGAAAAACTGAAGAATTTTTATAATATTTCTCCCGCGATATCGCCCGATGGGAGTAAAATTGCAATTTTATCAGATCGCTCAATGTATGCTGATATATTCTTAATTGATGCACATACAGGAAAGCAGATAAAACGAATTGTGAAAGGTAACCGCTCTATGAAATTTGAGGAACTCAAATGGTTGCAGCCCGGAATTTCGTGGTCACCGGACAGTAGAAAAATTGTTATTGCGGCTAAAGCGGGTGGGTTGGATGCTTTTCACTTAATTGATGTAGAAACGGGTGACTATGAGACGATATCCTTTAAAATGGATGGTTTATTCACTGCTGCATGGAGTCCAGACGGAAAAAAGCTGGCTTTCGTGGGTAACCAAGGTAAGGCAAGTGATATTTATATTTTAGATATTGCTTCTCATGAAATAGAAAATTTAACGAATGATATATTTTCTGATTCGGAACCGGTTTGGAACAATGCCGGGACACAAGTTACCTTTATTTCTGATCGTCGTGATTATCTAAATAACAATGAACAAGCTTTGTTAGATACATTTAAAATGTATAAATATGATTACTCGCAAACTGATATATATACTATAGATGTAGCAACAAAAAATATTATTCGTCTAACTGATACAGAGTATAGTGAAAATTATCCAGTTTGGGCACATAATGAAAATAAGCTGCTATATACTGCGGATGAAAACGGTGTATGGAATATTCATGTTTTTGATATTGACACTAACGAATCTCATACTATAACAAATATTCTCACGGGTATTCAGCAATTAAGTCTTTCCAAAGATGATAAAACTTTGATTTTCAGTGGTTATGATAAGCGTGGGTGGGATATTTTTAGTCTTATAAATCCGCTTGAACTTGATGAAAAAGAAATTCCGATAACTAACTTTTTGACCAATAAAAAAACAGCTGATGAATCGTTCACGGATTTGCGTCGTGATAAAATTCGTGATAAGAATCAAGAAACCGTTGAAGTCGGTGATTATACAAATATTATATTTAGTAAAAACTATGAACGCTATAATAAGGTCTTAACTGATTCAGAAACTTCAGAATTTGATTCAGTAGATACCGGTCGGCAAATTGCCGAGTACACACCACAAGTTTATAAAACAAATTTCACGTTAGATCTCGTTAGTGGCAACATGGCTTTTGACAATATATTCGGTGCACAAGGTATGACATATTTCGCTTGGAGCGATGTTCTTGGCGATCATCGAATTTCTATTGGAACCGAAATGCAATTAACTCTTGAAAATAGTGATTATTCATTGTCATATGCCTACTTAAAGAATCGAACTGATTTCTATTTTATGGCATCTCAATCTGCCGATTTCTATTCAACCGGTTATTACGGAATTGCGAGACTGCGCCGATATGGAATCGGAGCTTATGCATCAAGACCATTCAACCGTTTTAATAGAATTGATGTCGGGTTTTCTTTATACCGTCTTTCATATAATGAATGGCTTCAGGATTTTTACACTGGAGAATATATCGATGTTAGATCGTCAAAGTTAAATACAGTATTGCCTTCGGTGAGTTGGGTTATGGATAACGCATCTTGGGGATATACGGGTCCGGTCGGTGGTTTTAGACAAGAAGTCAGCTTTACCGGAAGTCCTTCAATAGGAGATAATGGTATTCAATTTGGTACCTTACAATTGGATGGACGTAAATATTTCCGTTTAGGACGATATTACACAATTGCTACGCGTGTTATGGCAGGAACAAGTTTTGGAAGAGATGCTCAGAAATTTTTCCTTGGTGGTTTACCGGTTTGGTTATTTGGACGCGGTGAGACAAATGGCAGAAAGGATAATGGACAATTCCAATATGAAATATTATCATCGGGCGAAGATGATTTATTAAAGGATATTTATTTTACAAATTATGCAATGCCGATAAGGGGAGCACGTTACGCCGAAAGAACCGGAACACATGTAGCAATGGCAAATATTGAATTTAGATTTCCATTCATTCAGTATTTGTCCTTAGGGTTTCCGCTGAAAGTTATCTTCGGTAATATACAGGGTCATGCCTTTTTGGATATAGGTGCGGCATGGGATAGTAGTAGTGAATTTTCCGATTTTTCAGTACTTACAAATAAGTATGGAGATCTTCCTAGTTATGCTAGCCCTATAATTAGTTCTTTTGGCTTAGGTATGAAAATTAATTTAGGATATTTTTTAGTCCGATTTGATACAGCTTGGGATTATACTCCTGGTCACAAAACATCACGACCACAGTATTATATTTCTCTTGGTCCCGACTGGTAATCATTAGGTATACCAGTATAAATTCCTAAATGAAAAAATCAGGGAGTATTGCTGTATTTCTATGTTCTAATTGTGGAACCGATTATCCAAAGTGGCTTGGTCAATGTCCAAATTGTAAAGAGTGGGGCACTCTTAGCGAATATAAAGTACCAAAAAGTAAGCGCGGGTCTAAAAATCGAACACCATCTGAGTCTACTTCTTTAAAAGACGTATTAAAAAAAGGTCAGACTAATCGAATACCAACTTGTATTACTGAAGTTGATAGAGTATTGGGGGGTGGTATCTTACCGGGATCATTGATATTATTGGGTGGTAATCCCGGAATAGGTAAATCTACCTTAGCTTTGCAGATGCTTGGTAAAGTAGAGAAACCATCTTTATATATTTCGGCAGAAGAGAGCGAAGATCAAATCGCTATGCGAGCAAAACGTTTGCAAATCTCTTCAAGTGAAATGCAATTGTCTGGCGAAAACCATGTCGATAATATTTTAGAACAAATAATTTCACTCAAACCGGAAGTTGTAATAATTGATTCAATACAAACAGTTTATAGCGATTCCATCGATTCTCTTCCGGGTTCAGTGAGCCAAATTAGAGAATCAGGACAGCAATTATTACAAATTTGTAAGGAGCGCGGAGTAACGATAATTTTAATAGGTCATGTAACAAAGGAAGGTATTATTGCAGGTCCACGCATGTTAGAGCATATGGTTGATACAGTATTATATCTGGAAGGAGATGATAGATATGATCATCGCATATTACGCTCGGTAAAAAATCGCTTTGGCGCGACAAATGAAGTTGGCATATTCCAAATGCAAGCAAAGGGACTTATTGAGGTAGAAAATCCTTCCGAGTTATTTTTAGCAGAACGATCTGTGAATGTAGCAGGTTCAGCCATATTTCCATCACTAGAAGGAACGCGCCCTATTTTAGTAGAAGTGCAAGCTTTAGTATCAAGCGCTAATTTTGGTACACCACAACGCAATGTAAATGGGTTCGACTTGCGTCGATTGTCGATGCTTTTAGCGGTATTGGAAAAACGTTTAAAATTACCAATGGGAACAAGAGATACTTTTGTTAACCTAGTTGGTGGTTTGCGCATTGATGATCCAGCTGCCGATTTGGCAGTAATTGGAGCTATTGCTTCAAGTGCTTTGGATAAACCAATCCCTCAAGATATGATATTAATTGGTGAAGTTGGTTTAGCCGGTGAGGTGAGATCGGTAAGCCAATTAGAGAAAAGACTTGTTGAATCGCAAACTTTAGGATTTAAGTCAGCGATTGTACCTAAGTTTGGTTTTAAAAAAGCGAATCAAACTCCCCAAAATATGAAATATTATCAAGTTGATTCAGTTAGAAAAGCTTTCGATATAATATTTCCATAATATTAATGAAATTTAATGTACTAAAAACAGATGTAGCTAGTTCAGCACGAACCGGCATTCTTAAAACTGATCATGGCGAAATTCAAACTCCAATTTTTATGCCGATTGGAACACATGGAGCTGTAAAGACAGTAACTCCGTCTGAATTAAAGTCCGTAAAAACACAAATTATTTTAGGTAATACTTATCATTTATATTTACGTCCTGGAACAGAGTTAATAAATGCCGCCGGTGGATTGCATAAATTTATGAATTGGGATTTACCGATTTTAACCGATAGCGGTGGTTTTCAAGTATTTTCCTTAGCACGTTTAAATAAAATCAGTGATGAAGGTGTTGAATTTCAATCTCATTTAGATGGCAGCAGGCATTTTTTGACACCGGAAAAATCTATGGAGATTCAGCAGAATTTAGGCGTTGATATTATAATGGCTTTTGATGAGTGTCCCCCAAGTGATGCCGATTTAACTACCATTAAAAGTGCCGTTAATCGAACTAAAATTTGGATTGACAGATGTAAACGATATTTGAAAGAAAATTCACCTGTATATAATTGGGAGCAGACAATATTCCCGATAGTTCAGGGCGGAGTATTTTCTGAACTTAGAAAGCAAAGCGCTGAGGATATGATTCCGTATGCACAATGCGGGATGGCAATAGGCGGTTTGGCAGTAGGTGAAGAAAAACCTGCGATGTTCGAAATGATCGAATTGATGGATGAATTGTTACCAAAAGATCAACCACGTTATTTAATGGGAGTTGGAACTCCATCAGATTTAATTCAAGCCGTTAGTCGCGGAATGGATATGTTCGATTGTGTAATTCCAACACGCAATGCAAGAAACGGTCAGTTTTTCACAAGTTTTGGTAAAGTTAATATTCGAAATGAAAAATATAAATTTGATTTTAGACCGATTGATGAAAATTGTACTTGTGAAACTTGCAGCAATTTTACTCGGGCATATATACGACATCTCTTTAATATAAATGAAGTATTAGGATTACGTTTAGCTACAATTCATAATCTGCACTATTATTTAAATTTAATGGAATTGATGCGATCACATATACAAAAAGGTGATTTTCAAGATTGGTCGCAGAACTATTTAAAACAAAATAGTTTTGAATTTTGAATGTTGAGTGCTGAATGAAAGATAATCCTATTAAAGAGAGAAGTTATAAATTTGCTATATCAATTATCAAATTGTATAAGAGAGTTCAAGCAACAAATGAATATATTATCTCAAAACAATTATTAAGAAGCGGAACAAGTATTGGAGCTAATATTGAGGAAGCAACTGCAGCCCAAAGTAAGAAAGATTTTTTACATAAAATGTCTATAGCTTCAAAAGAAGCTCGTGAAACGTTATATTGGTTAAGACTATTAAAAGATAGCGATCTAATTAATTTTTCAATTGATGAATATTTAAACGAGATTAATCAGATTATCAGAATAATTACAAAAATTGTAAAAACTACATCAGAGAATTTGAAACAATAACAAATTAACTCAAAATTCAAAATTTAACACTCAAAACTATAGAGATT
>JAUXHY010000204.1 GCA_030621275.1 bacterium
ACATGGCTACGATCCGACTTTTTTTCTTTCAGTGCACCGCAAAAACTTTTCCGCCATATTACGCTTAATCCAAGTTTATCCATAAAATCTGATTGGATTGATGAGTATTATGTCGCTAGTTTGGATTCTGTTGAGACATACGAATCAGTAAAAACAAATGGGTTTATTACCCGTACAACCGGTTCATTCAGCTTGAATGTGGGGACACAATTATATGGACTTTTCCCAATAAAAATTGGTAAAGTTAATGGATTGCGGCATGTTGCCTCTCCCTCAATTGGATATTCTTTCACACCTGATTTCTCCAAACCATTACTTGGTTATGATCTTGATTATTTCACAACAATCATAGATAGTTCGGGCAATGAAATACAACATGATCAATTCAGAGGTACGTTAGCGGGCAGCACATCCCAACGTGAACGCAAATCATTAAATTTTTCATTAAATAATGTATTTCAGACCAAAATAATTAAAGGCAAATCAGAACAAAAAATGGATTTATTATCGTGGCGGCTATCAACTAATTATAATTATGCAGCCGATGAGTTTAAACTTTCGAACCTCACTTCTTCTATCAGAACAGGGCTGAGTAAGTCGCTTAAACTGGATATATCTCTTACTCATGATTTTTATCAATATGACGATGAAAATAATAGACGAATTAACTCTTTTAGAATGTCAAACAATATTCCAAAACCGCGGCTAATAAATGCCCGTTTTTCTACCGGTTTCAAATTTTCCGGGAAACGATTAAAATCCTCTGAAGCACAGGAAATTGCGATAGAAGCAGATTCTTCAATAATCGTAGATGAACTAGATGATTTCGGACAAAATATTAAGATTAAAGGAAATCCTAAACAAATTGGAGGCGGAAAATTATGGAATACGAATGTAAGTTTAAGCTATTCGTATAATGCAGCAAATCCGACAAATCTTATTAAATCATTTTGGATGAATACCAATACCACTTTACAGGCAACACCCAATTGGCGCATTCAGCATAATGCGCGATTTGATTTAGAGAATCAATCATTGGTCAGTCAAAGTTTTTCGATTTATCGTAATCTGCATTGTTGGGAAATGTCTATTTCGTGGACACCCGGTGGTTATGGTCAAGGAATCTACTTACGCATAAATGTAAAATCTCCCACTTTAAAAGATTTAAAGATTGAAGAAAGAGGTGGTATTTTCCAAAGAAGGGCTCAATTTTAGCTAATAAATAGAACTAAACAAGTATTTGTTCTTTTAACGAATATTTGGAAATTCAGCTATAAAATAAAGGAATTATATGTACTGTCCCAAATGCCGAACACAATATGTTGAAAATGTAAAAGAATGTTCTGATTGCAAAATCCCTTTGGTGGATGAGCTACCGGAAGAAACTCCTTTGGAAAGAATTAAATGGGTAGCCCTTACACCTCTAGCAGGTGAAATATATGCTGAAATGGTTGAAGAGGTATTGCAAAATGAAAACATCCCGCATTTTACTAAATCCGATTGGGCAACTTCAGCTTTCAATATTTCCAGTGCAAATTTAGTTGGTGCAAAAGTTACTATTTTCGTACCGGAAGAAAATCGCGATGAAGCCGCAGAAATAATTGAAGAATTGTTAGGGAAAAGATAGTTTGATTCGTTCTGTAAAAGGCACCCACGATATCCTACCGGACAAAACCGGTTTATGGCGTAAAATCGAAACCGCCTTGCATTCTTTTATGCATAAGTACGACTATGGTGAAATACGTACTCCGATATTTGAGAAAACCGAGTTATTCAAACGCGGCGTTGGAGAAGAAACTGATATTGTATCCAAAGAGATGTACAGTTGGACAGACCAAGGTGGTGAAAAACTCACGCTAAAACCGGAATTAACGGCTCCCGTCGTTCGATCATTTATTCAACATAACTTAGGAAGCCAATCTGCTGTTAACCGTTTGTATTATATGGATGCCTTATTCCGTAGAGAGAGACCACAAAAAGGACGTACCAGACAATTTCATCAATTTGGTGCAGAGGTTTTTGGCTCAGAGCATCCCGAGGCTGATGCAGAGATTATTGCAATATCTTATAATTTCTTTAAAAATCTCGGGATTGGCAATCTAACTTTAACATTGAACAGTATAGGCTCGGATGATTGTCGAAATAATTATCGCAATGAACTACGCAAATATCTAAAACCATTTTCATCAAATTTAACTGAAACAAGTCAAAATCGTTTTAAGAAGAACCCTTTGCGGATTCTCGATACAAAAATCGAGCATGAAAAAGAAATAATTAAGAACGCACCTGAGATAGACAATTTTCTCACTGATGATGATAAATCACATTTTGAAGAAGTAAAATCACTATTAAACGATCTTTCGATACCTTTCGTTATCGATTCACAGATGGTTCGTGGCTTGGATTATTACACACGAACTACTTATGAAATAACCTCAAGTGTTTTAGGAGCACAAGATGCATTATGCGGTGGGGGTAGATACGACAAACTTGTAGAAACGTTAGGTGGCAAACCAACTCCGGCTGTTGGTTTTGCAGCAGGAATTGAAAGACTATTATTAGCCTTAGAATCAAAAACAGCCGAATCAGGTGATAAAGTTATTCAAATTAATATCATCGGATTAACGAAAAAAGTGCGATCTAAATGTCAGGTATTAGCTCAAGAACTTCGGGGAAAAGGATTTTCAGTTTCAACTGATCTATTACGACGCAGTTTAAAATCCTTGCTGCGTGAAGCAAATCGCAACAGCGCTAGAATAGCCATTATTATTGGTGACGATGATTTAGCAAACAATACTGTGCAGGTGAAAGATATGGGAACCGGCGAACAAATCACTATAATAAAAAATACACTTATTGAGCATCTTACGGATTTGGATTTTTAATTTTATTCATTTAGATTATACACGCGCATAAGTAAAAACTTAATTTTATACTATGTCTGAAAAACCATTATTAATTGTAGAATCGCCATCTAAGGCGACAACAATCTCTCGCCACCTTAGTGGTGAATATAACGTAATTGCAAGTGTTGGACACGTAAAGGACTTACCTAAAAACGTTCTTGGAATTGATATCGAAAACGATTTTGAAATCACTTTAGAGGTACTCCCAAAGAAGAAAAGTTTTGTTAAGGAATTAAAATCACTCGCGAAAAAAGCACCAAACATTATTTTGGCGATGGATCCTGACAGAGAAGGTGAAGCAATTGCTGCGCATATCGCAAGCGAAATTCCAACCGAAAAAATTGAACGTGTTCTGTTTACTGAAATCACGAAAGCAGGAATACAAGAGGGCATTAAAACTCGTCATCCGATTGATGTAAAATTAGTTGATGCCCAAATTACAAGACGTATAATTGATCGGCTTGTTGGATACAAGATTTCACCGATTTTATGGGCCACATTGCAACACAACATGAAATTTGTAACTACTACTTTATC
>JAUXHY010000135.1 GCA_030621275.1 bacterium
GATTATCCTTTTCTTTATATGCTGACGACAAGTATTAACTAATAATGTTTTGGAGGTTATTATCATGTTGAAGCTGATTTTTCGTTTTTCTATTCTCTTAATTATATTTATTTCTACAATCTTTCTAACATGTTCAAAAGATTCCACAGGCCCAAAAGAAGAGGGAACCTTAATTATTGCTATAGATGGTGGTGTAGTTAAAAGTACCGATGGATTGCTAGCACTTACTATTCCACCGGGAGCTTTAATTGATGATAGTTATGTTAACATTGAAGTTGTTGATGAAAAAGATTACCCAAACGAATATAATAATTTAGATATTTTAGGTGACATTTACGATTTACAACCAAGTGGACTTGAATTTAATTTGCCTGTACTTTTAAAAAGGAATTTTGCTCAAAATCATGTAAATCAGTTTATATCTGGGGACACAATATCAGTGATTTCAAGTTTCAGCTATAGCGAAGAGGTCGGTTTTAGCAAAATAGATAGTTTGACATTGGTGGTAGACAGTATAGTTGATAGTATTTATTTTTATGGTCAAATAAATCATTTTAGTACGATTGTATCGACTGAAGGTATATTAAACGGAGATGAAACTAAACCATGGGATTTCCCAAAAAAGGTTGGGTTAATTGATTTATATATTTTATGCGATCCTGATAAAGCTTATGTCAATACAAAACATTCTGTTTACTATAAGATTTTTAATAAGACAGAGTATTTAATATTTTGGCGACTATATACATCGAAATATTTTGGTGATATTGAATGGCCAACTTATAATAATAGATTTGACACAAATGCTTATACAAATTATGAGGAAACTATTCCTAATCAATGGTATTGCACTGATCCTGGTGATGGTATCTTAACATTTCATTTACATACTTCACATATATCTCCTCCCGTACATTATATAACAGCAAAAAGCGGGGATTGGTTTATGGCAGATATTGACAAAAAATTCAATAAAGAATGTTTGGCTTCTGATGATAACGGGGATGAGGATTCTGACGGAGATGGCATACTTGACAGTGATGACAATTGTCCGTGGACACCAAATGCCGATCAAGCAGATAATGATGGAGATGGAATAGGAGATGTTTGTGATAATTGTCCGGATGTAGCAAATGCAGATCAAGCAGATGGTGATGGAGATGGATATGGTGATGTATGTGATAGTTGTCCTAATGATTTTAATTTAGATGAGGATCTTGACGGTGACGGTGTTGATAATATCTGTGATAATTGTTTATATGATGTAAATCCAGGTCAAGAAGACAAAGATAGCGACGGAGTCGGCGATGTTTGTGATAATTGTCCAGATGATGCTAATGCTGATCAGGCTGATACCGATTTTGATGGAATTGGGGATGCATGTGAAGGAGCTACTAACTGTGGTGATGATAACTTAATGAATTTAATGGAACCCTATGAACACTTTTTTGGATTTGAACCATGTAGCGCAGTGCAACCCAGGATAGACTATGTTTCTATTCCAAATACAAAGACTTCCGGTGATCCATTTTATACAGCAAATGATCATACAACTGTTTACAGTTGGGGAAATGTGCTACAAGTGATTAATCAATCTCAATGGGGTACGGACCTGCCCTTTGAGAGAAATGAACCCGATTTTAAATTTCTCGAATGGTATGGTAACCATTGGGATGCACCAAAATTGTTGTCTACTCAGGATCCACAAAATGAAGAAAATTGGGTAATATTTTTTAATGTTCTGGAGCAAAGCATTCCACTTGCTGATCCTGATAATCAATATCAATATGGGGTTGTATTTGATAGGGATGGTAATACTAATAATAATTATCAACCACACCCTGATTATGCTAATGATTTCTTCAAAGATACTGATTTTTGGATAGTAGCTTATTATCATCCGGATTATGGCTGGGGTTTAACAATTAGTGATGCGACAAATGGAGTTATTACAACAGCGACTTCAGCAGCGAAGATGCTTATCTCAGGAAACACGATCATAGTATTTATTCCCCGAAGTGAGTTTTCCGCACAAAATATCGGATATAGAGTTACAGCATTCAGACATGATGGTTCCTGGGTGGATGATGTTAATGCTGGTGCTGATACACAACCCTCCGTAGATGATGGTTTAAATTGGGTAGATATTGGTCCTGAATAAAAATAATATGAACAATAAAAAAACCCGCCTAAATGGCGGGTTTTTTATGCTATTTCATAAATACTTCTACCACAAAATAATATGCCATTACAATTGATAAAGCAAAACGCAGAAAGATACTTGATAAAAACCCGATAAACGAACCAAATGCCGGTCTAAAAGCATTATTAGTTGATTTTCCATCAATAATTTCACCAATGAAAGCACCTAACATTGGGCCAATTATAATTCCAAATGGCGGAAAAAAGAAAAGTCCAATAATTAATCCGATTGCAGATCCCCAAACACCTTTATTTGATCCATTGAATTTTTTTGTAGCATAGACCGGTAAAACATTATCAATTATTGCTGATAAAATTGCTAAAACTCCAAATATTATTAGTAATTCAATTGTAAATGGTTGGTTAGAAGAAAAATGGACGAGTAATAATCCACAGAAGACTATTGGGGGACCTGGTAAAATCGGTACTATTGAACCGAGAATCCCAATTATTATTAATAGTACACTGACAGTAATTAATAATATATCCATTTATGGTAAAACATGAATAGCAGATAGCATATTTAAACTACTATCTGCTATAATGATTTTGAATTATTTCAATCCTCGCTTAATTAATAATGGTTCAATCTCAGGATCTTTCCCGCGGAATTTCCGATATATCTCAGCTGCGTCTTCCGTACCGCTTAATCCCAATGCATATTTTCTATATTTTGCTGCAATTTCCTTATTGAATAAATTATCGGAATCTTTAAAATATTGAAAAGCATCCGAGTCCAAAATTGCCGACCAAATATAGCTATAATATCCTGAAGAATAACCTCCTGAGAAAATATGTTTGAAATAATAGCTGTTATATCTTGGTATTATTTCAGGTATCAAACCAATTTTTTTCATTGAAGTTTTTTCGAATTCGATAGGATCATATTTATCTGTGTCAGTAAGTGTGTGCCAATCCATATCCAAAAATGATGCTGCCAAATACTCTACTGTTTTAAATCCCTGATTATGTAATGAAGCATTTTGAATTTTACTGATTAATTCATCAGGAATCGGTTCACCGGTTTCATAATGGAAAGCGTAATGCTTTAATACTTCCGGTTCAGACGCCCAATTTTCCATAATTTGACTTGGGAATTCTACAAAATCACGCGGCATTGTTTGATTTGTATATGTACGATTTCTCAATAAACCATGCAAAGCATGTCCAAATTCATGGAATAACGTCTCAACTTCATCAAAACTCAGAAGTGCCGGTTTGTCACCAACGGGGCTTGTAAAGTTTCCAACATTGATAGATACCGGATGTATCCAATTCCCATTTCGGTTTGACTGAGATCGGAAGCCGCTGCACCATGCTCCAGTACTTTTGCCTTTTCGTGGATGATAATCAGTATACAACATACCGATATGTGATCCGTCAGCTTCTTTCACTTCAAACGTTTTGACTTCATCAAAGTATATTGGAAGATCGGTTCTCTCCTCAAAAGTTATATCGAATAATTGATTTGCAAGCCAAAATGCTCCACTTCTAACATTATCCACATCAAAATATGGTCTTAATTCAGTATCATCTAAATCATATTTTTGCTGACGAACCTTTTCAGAGTAGTACCACCAATCCCAAGGTTCAAGTTTGTAGTTGTTACCATCTCCATATATCATAGATTGTAAATCGTAAGCTTCTGTTTTAGCACGATCTAAAGCCGGTTCCCACAATTTATTTAAAAAGTTATATACATTTTTCGGTGTTTTTGCCATACTGCGTTCTAATACATAATCAGCATGTGTATCATATCCTAAAAGAGTTGCTCTTTTTATTCTAAGGTTCACAATTTTTGGGATAATAGAATTATTATCATACTCGTTATTATTATTCCCTCGATTAATATATGCAGTAAATACTTTCTCTCTTAGATCACGTTTTTCAGAGTATGATAAAAATGGGATCCAGCTAGGTTTATCTAATGTGATTACCCACTTGTTTTCGTATCCGCGCTCTTTAGCGATATTTGCTGCTGCTGATTTGACTGATTCAGGCAATCCGGTTAAGTCTGCATTCTCTAGGACTAACTCCCACTCATTGCCGTCATTTCTTACATTCTGTCCAAAGGCAAGTGTAAGTACTGATAACTCTTCATTTATCTTACGTAGTTCCGATTTTTGCTCTGTATTAAGATTTGCACCATTACGAACAAAATCGCCATATATTTTATCTAATAGAGTAATTTGTTCGGTAGTAAGTATGTTTCTATTAGTATTGTCATAAACATATTTAATTTTTTCGAATAATTCTGCATTTAACCTAATATCGTCATTATGTTTTGTACGGATTGGTGCAAATTCTTTAGCTATGGCATCTAATTCATCATTCGCATTTGTACCTCGTATATTATAGAATACGTTTGTAGCTCTATTTAAGAATTGTCCGGTAGCTTCATAAGCTTCAATTGTATTCTCAAAGGTTGGCGATGCAGCATTATTAATAATTTCTTCAATTTCTATATTTTCTCTATCTAAACCTTCCAAGAAAGCAGGCATATAATGTGCTTCTTCAATTTGATCGAAGGGAGGAACTTGGAAAGGAGTATTCCATTCATTAAAAAATGGGTTATCATTCTGATTTGAACAAGCCATAATAAAAATTCCTATAA
>JAUXHY010000025.1 GCA_030621275.1 bacterium
CTTTTCCCTAAGTTCAATAAATTCGTTCATTGTATGTGCGTCACTGTTAACATACAAATAATTTGCATGATCTAACATTATTTTTAAATTATCCAAATCAGTTTTTTCATATACTAAATTGCACAATTCAATTCTAACGCAACTTCACTGGCGTTTGTTGCTTCAACAATTTCAATAATATCACTCGTACTTAGAAATTTTGCGATTTGCTTGCTACACAAATGTCCCAGGACATTTATATTCATCCCAAACCTGTCAATTACATTCAGGTAAGCAAGTTTTATCTGTTTTAAATCACCACTATATGCTTTACGATGTACCGATAATAAGATGAACTCCGGTGTGATACCCTGAATATGATCACAAATATCACCCTTTTCATTTAATAGATCAGCCTCAACTCCAAATATAACTTTTACATCATTGTGTACATTGGACCATCGACCGGAGGTAATAATATCATAATGTGTTTTCCTGGTCATTCCATAAGCATCTAATAAAGCCTGACTGTGGTCAGTAATAGCTATTTTTTGATAGCCCCGCGGCAATTACTATTTCATCTATTGAACTGAAACCATCTGAAAATGTTGATGAATGAATATGAAAATCACCTATTTCGTCTAGATTAACTATTTCCATTACATGCTTTCTTCCTAACTATTTGTTTCCGATAATAGTAAATCAATATGTTTTCCTAAATGTTTTTGAAGAACTTCTCTATATAACTGATCATTTTTAAGTAAATTACTAATTATTAGATCCTTAAAAGGTTTACCGTCACTAGACTTACCTCCAACCAGAACTGATCCAAAAGTTACATGGAGTATCTGTCTGCCCGATTCATTGGATAAATACCAATCCTCTAAATCATGGTCTTCAACTCTTTCTGGTATATGATTTAATTCTGCAGATATATGATATGACTTTTTATCTTTATTAAATCTACTCCGACAATATGTAACTACTTCACGGAAAAGTAATATATCTGTGATACAAATAACACGCAATGCCTCTAAATAACTGGTACCGGCAGTTTTAACATGTATTTGTTCACCGCTTATCCGACCAATAATTGGATAAATACTAAATTTATCTGAACCGCTATGAATACTTATTTTGTATGGTCCACAATATTTAGCAATTGCTGCATGTTGTATATATTGTTTTTCAAATTCAGAAATATTGCCTTTATAGTCAATACCCTTTTCAAATGCACCGATAAATCGTGGAGCAAGGCTAACAACTTTAACGCCCATTCTTTTCAACTCTAAACCAATAAATAGATGTTCAAGCGGTGTAGTTGGTGTGTCGGTTTCATCAACCGATATTTCTACTTCGTATGGATTATTATGACATGCTTCACAAATCCAATTATACATTTTCTTTGCATATTTAAGAGCATTTCCATATTTAAATATTGCTTTCAATAACACGGTTCTGTCATCAAATGTAAGATTTATGGAATCCGCAATTTGATAGGATACACCCAAATATCGTTCCAATAAATCTGATGATTCTAATTTATTTTGAGAAATTAATTTTTGATAAATATCTTGTAATACATCAGGTGATAGCAAGTCCGCAGTATTATTTACATAATTAGATGGATCGATAGTGTAAAAAGTATATCCTACATTTGCCATTCGAAATACATCTTCGCGATTTTGAAGATGATCTGCGTCTGCCCCCCAGGGCTGAACCCAACCCTCTTGTTCAACCGCATTAATTGCTGCGTTTATCACATCAGAAGGTTGTCGATTTGTCCGGTTCAATTCGCGAATCGATTGTTGAGCAAAAATTCCTGAAAAAGGTTTTCCTGCAATGGAATCCATATGTCCTGGTGTAGCTAATCCTAGTCGATCACCAAAGCCGAACGAACGTTTTAAGCCAAGAACTGAAGGTTTTTTATTATTAATCATCAGTTTGATTTCCGCATTTCTATTTTTACAGTTTTTTCAACTGAGTAGGGTCCACCAAAACCGTCGTTACGATAGATATCAACATTCAATGCCAATCTTAAGGGATAGGCAAGACCATACCCAACAGTAATTGCTAGCATCACTTTGAGACGATACTTTTTGTACAGCTTATCAATAGTGTTCTTATCTTTAATCTCAGATATATCTTTTCCTGTAGCAAAAAACCTGAAGAGACTAAACATATGCACCTCTTATTAATAAGTTACTAATTAAATTATTTATCGAAATATTCATGTCTGATCTCGTCAACTTTCACAGGACGATTTTCAGCTAATGACTTTTTCGCTGCTAATCCTATCAATATTGATACTAATCCTGCCTCACCGTTAGCAGCTATGGTTTTGTTTTCTAATATTGCATTAAAAAATTCATTCACTTCCAATCTGAATGAATCTCGATAACGCTCAAGGAAAAAATCTAACGGACGTTCCGACATGGTTCCCTTGTTGGTCAGTAGAATTGAACGAGTGGCAGTATTATTCTGCGCAGTTATACTTCCCTTTGATCCAAACAATTCGATCCTTTGATCGTAACCATATACTGCTTCACGACTGTTGTCGATTACTGCCAAAGCTCCATTTTCCAAAGTTAGTGTTGTTATTGCCGTATCGATATCACCTGCTTCACCAATTGCCGGATCAACCAAAACTGTTCCTGCAGCATAGACTTCAACTACCTCGCTACCTGATAGATATCGAACCATATCAAAATCATGAATAGTCATATCCAGGAAAATACCACCAGAACTTTTTATATATTCGACAGGTGGCGGAGAAGGATCTCGGGCAATAATTTTAACCATATATAAATTACCAATTTTACCATTTTTATATATCTCCCTTAAATGACTAAAATTGGGATCAAATCGTCGATTAAAACCTACCTGTAATTTAACACCTGCATCCTGCACAGTATCAAGCGCTTGCTGTATTAAAATTGGGTTAAGAGCAATTGGTTTTTCGCAGAAAATATGTTTTTTGGCTTTAGCTGCTAAAATTATCTGTTCAGCGTGTAAGGTTGATGGAGACATGATAAACACTGCTTTGATATCGGAATCATTAAAAATTGTATCAGGATTAGGTACTACATTTAGTTGTCTGCTTTTTACCCAATTTTGATCCATAAATGGGTCTGTAACGGCTTTAATTGAGACGTTTTTATTCTTAAGTAAATTATCACAATGTAGCTTGCCTATCCGGCCGGCTCCAATAATTCCGACATTGATTGATTTCATTTATTTAATCTCACTGGTTGATTTAATTTTAATGATTGTTGAGCAGCTACAGCAACTAAAACCGCCTTTAAAAAATCCTGGTCAAAACGTCGATTAAAGCCAACCTGCAGGATAACTCCAGCCTTTTCTACGGCTTCGATAGCTTGGCGAATTGAGTCAGGATCAAAAGCAATAAGTTTTTCACAGAAAATATTTTTCCCTGCTTCTGCTATCACCTCAATCATTTGTACATGCGTATTAGATGGGGTTGTGATGACCATCGCCTCAATTTCCGGATCATTGGTAATCGCAGTGATTGTCTTAGATTTGACTGGAATACCAACCTTTTCAGCCCAGGCAAAATCCAATTTGAGATCGACGACTATTTTCAGATCAACAAGGGGAAAGCTCGCCAGAATATTTTCCGCATGCATTTTCCCAATACGGCCAGCACCAATCAGACCAAAGGTTAATTTTTTTTTATTCATTTCGTAATTGTCTAATAATTATTTGTTAGTGATTCAATATTTATCAACTCTATCTTTCCGGTATTTCAGTAAGGATGATTTGTCCCAGCAACAGCACCCAATCATTTTCAAGACAACTTTACCTTTGTGTAATGGTGCTGTGATATTGATCATATTAACAAGAATCGTCTCACCAACATAGAGGAACTGAATAAATGCTTGAGATTAAATTCCGCATATAGTCAACAGTTCGCTTGGCAGCCACATCGGGATCTGGCAGGGGCAAGATTTCTGCAGAGACAAATCCATTATAATTGATTTGTCTCAATGTATCCATAATCTTTGGAAAATCCAGATGACCTGCGCCGGGATACCAACGATTCGAATCTGCGATATGAAAATGGTACAACCTATCCTTGGCCAATATGATACTATCGTAGAGGGAAGGTTCTTCAATATTCATATGAAATGTATCCAGAAGTAAGCCTACATTTGAGTATTCAACGCTTTCCAAAATTTCCATACCTTCCTGTACGGTGCAAACCAAATCACACTCATATCGATTGATCGGCTCAATAATCAATTTTACACGTTCATTATGCTGAGCACATTCCCGCAGAGCTTCTATCAGCCAATTATTAGTCTGATGCCCTGACACCCCTTTATCTCTGAAACCTCGGATTAAGCCTATAATTACCATAGAGCCTAGCGCTTCTGCAAGTTCCATTTGGGATTTAATCCTTTCGATTGCCTGGCGTCTAATCGCCAAATCGGGATTAACAAATGATAACCCTTCTTCACCAAAAGCCTGACCGGTACCAATAGCAGGCACCGTTAAATCTAACTCATTAAGTAAAGATTTTATTTCTGATTGATTAACCAATTGAGGGTCACGAATGGCTAATTCAATTCCATCAAATCCAAGACGACTTATTTTTGCAGCATTTTCTGCCAATTGTCCTTTGTAAGCCAAAGCAGAAAATTTCGCTGCTTGAGTAGATAAAACGATGCCTAATTTCATGCTAGTTATAATCCCATTTTCTGTATTGCGTAAATCGGACGCCAACCTTCAGTAAATGGCTCCTTCAAATAAGGTTCCATTTCTTCTGCAGTACGCATGGTTGTTTTTTCGATCGGTGGCAGTTTTCCTGGAGGAAAGGCTTCACGAATCTCATCATGAACAAGCGTTAAATATGAAAGAATTGCTGCAATAGTCCGTTTGGCCTTGGCTGCTGTAGCAACAGTTGGATCGCCAACAACACCTTCCGGAACTGACCCAAGTTCAATCGGAAAATGTCCTTGACCTTCCGACCATTTACTAGGTCGTGCAAACGGATCTACAGCCTTGTCAAAATGACCATCAGGCAGATATCCGTTTACTTCCGTCTTTTCAGCCAGCGACATTTCTACATATTCCGGTGCCAATAAAAGCATTACTGAAGTTTCCGCTTCATCCGCATGAACAAAATCAGAATCCCAATCACCTCCACGATCTTTTGTACGGAAAAATTCACGCACAGAGCGATGCCAGTCAATTACTCTAAATATGCCAGGCAAATTCCAGGTTTTTTGCAACTCTTGGATTGCTGCTTCCAATAACCACTGATGTCCGTGATTATTAATCAATATCATTTTTCTATAGCCATCGTTCCACAATCCAACCATAACATCAATTAGCATTCTCTTTAACACCTCATCTTCCAAGTGAATTGTTCCAGGCATACCAATATGATGATGAGGATGCCCACCATAATTCAATGGTGTCCATACTAGGTTCACTGGATCCCCTTTTTTTGCTGTATAGCGTCGTACACCTTCTAATATCTGCGTTACCATAAACGTATCTAGCGCAGTTACTGTATGGCGACCATGTAGTTCGGTACATCCAATAGGGATAAATACAATATCGTTTTTACGACGATTATCCACTACATGTTGCCGGATTGTATTCTGAATATATACGCCAGGTTTACCAAGTTCTGAGGGGGTGGGAATTTCATAGTTAGTTAATATTTGATCTATCTCTGCCTCCGAAGCATCCCATATTTTCTTTTTCATACGACCGACAGTAGTATCTTCAAAGCGAAGATCTGCTCGGTCTGTTTCAATCCATTTTGTCATTATCACTCCTATTTAAAATCGGTTATTGTAATTTTTACTTCATCGCGGTCTGTCTGTAGCGTGACCAGATTGTCATTGACTTCGTCAAGCTTAATCCGTTTGGTAATTAATGGTGAGACGTCCATTCCGGTAGCCATGCAATCAATAACATTCGGGAAAGTTCCATGTCCAGAATGTCCTTGTGAGCCAACAACACTAGCACGTCGTACTTGAAGCACTTCACCATTTAGCGGAATCCGATCATCAGCACGGGCAACAACGACGACTGTGGTATTTAAAGCCTTACCTTCCCAGATGATTTTCTCAACGTCGGGCCAAACTATACCTGGTAAGCCGGTAGCCTCAAGTATGATTCCAGCACCATAACCATTTGTTATATCAAGAACTGCTTCTGCAGCATTGACTTCAAGTGGATTTATGGCGTGGGTTGCTCCCATTGTTAGTGCCATTTCACGTCGCGAAGCAGATGGTTCAGAAAGAATGACTGATGCTGCACCTTGTCTTTTTAATATGGCACAGGCTGCGGCACCGATAGGTCCTCCACCAAGAACTACAACATTTTCTCCCGGACGTATGCCGCCACCACGTTCGATAACAGCATTATATGCTACGGATGTCGGCTCTACCAAACTACCTAGTTCAAACATTTTCTTTTTGCCATATAGTGCTTCCAAATGATCAATATTCCACAAATAGCGTGCATCAACTTTGATATATTTAGCGTAGGCTCCGTCAACTGAAAAACCTAATTCTTCTAGGCGCTCACAGTGATTCGGGAAACCATCGGCGCAAGGTTTACAAGTAGAACACCATATCATTTCTTCTGCACAAACTGCTTCTCCTACTTGAAACTGTTTTCCAGACCCTTTGCTAATTGCGTCTTTACCCGCCTCAACTACAACACCTGAAAACTCATGCCCTAATGTTGCTGGGAATGCGGTAAGCCCTGGATAAAATATATATCCACCATCATCGCTTTGCAGCATATGAACATCACTTCCACAAATACCACAGGCTTTTACTTCAATTAATACTTCAGTTGGACCAGGTATGGGAATATCCTTTTCGACTATCTCAATCCGAGGATTACGCCATACTTTGCTACCTAGGTAGGTCAGCTTGCCATTGATATCTTTTGATCCCAACTTAAAATCTGGTCTGGGATCCCAGTCAGCATTTAATACAACAGTTCTCATTTTTATTTCCTTCTTTAGTTTGTTTTTAGATTTGTTTAACGGAGACACGCTCCACAAGATATGATTCCAGGATAATTCTTTGCGGTTCTGACAGGTCGCCTTTTATTCTTGACATAATCAGTTTCATACTTTCCTGACCCATTTCATATATAGGTTGGTGCATCGTTGTTAATGAAATCATCGTGAAATCAAGGTCATCATACCCGATAATTGAAATATCATCGGGAATAGAAATTCCAATTTTTTTGGCTACAGCAAAAAACACTAACGCAATGCGATCATGCCCTGTAAACACAGCAGTTATATCTAAATCAGATTTATAAATCCTTTCAGCTATTTTAATGTAGCGCCCTTCGGAAAATGGACCTGAATGTGCAAAGATTAATTTTTCGTCAAACGGAATATCATAAACATCTAAAGCTTTTTTATATCCTTCCAAACGATCGCGCTCAGTACTGATTAAAGTACTTAATGTAATAGCAATTCTGCGATGACCTCGCTTTATCAAATACTCAGTCATTTCATACGCACCTTTAATATTATCAGCTGTTACCTGATCAATATTTTCATAAGTCAAAGTTCTATCAACAAGAACAATGGGAATATCATTTTGCTTAAATTTATCAAGAATTTTTTTATTTTGCATATTACTCACAGCTGTAGGTACAAAAATAACTCCGCTAACAGAATTCTCAATCATACGGTCAGCATGGAAATCAGCCCGAACAAATAAATCGTCCGTATCACATAGTATTACACTATGATTGTTCTTGGCTGCTTCATCCTGGACTCCACGAGCAAGAACCGGGGCATAACCACGTCTGATATCGGGAATTAATAATCCGACTATTTTGTGGTTACTGGGTGCGGCAACTTTTTCTAATACAAAAGTTCCTAACCTGCGCTTACGGACTAATAATCCCATATTGACTAGGTTTTGGATTGCCTGATGTATTGTTGCTCGCGCCAATCCTGTGATCTTACTAAACTCCGCTTCTGTAGGAATGCGATCACCGGGCTTAAAAACACCCTGCTCAATTTGTTCTAACAACCATGTTTGTAATTGGAAGTATTGTGGGATCGGGCTATTTTTATCAATAATCATTTATGATAACTTCACTAATTGTCTATACAAATGTACAATTCTATTTTGATAATATCAATATTTTATAATACTATAATTGAGTCAGACTACGAAAATTTATACTCATCCAAACTTCGATCTAGCTTCAAAGTTTGTGAATTTAATACCGGATTATCAAAACGTAACCAAAAACGTAACCAATTAACACACCAAACGGCACACAGAACCACATTAGACTTCGCTCCTCTACAAGGCAAAAAACCCCAGTCTCTCGTCTAGAAACCAGGGTTTATGTTCTGTAGCGGGGATAGGATTCGAACCTACGACCTTTGGGTTATGAGCCCAACGGAAGTGTCCTATATATCAGACACTTACAGAATAATGTAGTAAAAATGTAGTATTACCTGCTAATGAATATAAAAACAAACACTTTGGAAGATGGTTGATAATATAAATTTGGTAATATTTACTTTTTCAGCAACATCTTTTTATCAATTTGAGTAAATCTTAATAAAACAAAATAACATGGTACTCCAAATAGTATTGTCGCTACTGCTGCAGTGGACTCAAAAGGTCTATCTATAAAAGCAATAATAGCTAAATAGATTGAAAATATTATAAATAGGATTGGTACTATTGGGTATCCAATAACATTTACAGTAGATTGATCACCAATATGTCTCTTTCTTGCAATAAAAATTCCTATTACAGCCATCATAGGAAATATATTTAATGCATAATACAAAAAGATAAATAACTGTTCAATTGATGAAAAAACAACAAAAATAATAGCCAAACTTCCTTGTATTGCAACTGATCTACTTGGGACTTTAAATATTGGATGAATTTGTGAGGCAAATCTAAAAAACAGCCCATCCTTTGCCATAGCATGATAAATTCTCGGACCTATTAAAATAAATGCACTTAGTGAGGAAACAAGTAAAAATCCAATTAAAATACTTAGTGTATTACCAGTTAATTCACCCAAAATATTTACAAATACTCTTTCAAACACAGCTATCTCCCCCTGTACATTATTATATGGAAGGGACATGAAAATTAGCAGATTAAGTATAATGTAAAATCCCATTACAATAAGTGTTCCAATGATAAGGGAGAACGGAATATTTCTTTTTGGATTTTTAATTTCTCCCGCAACATAAGAAACTGCATTCCAACCAGAATAAGAATACATAATCAACATCATTGCAGTTCCAAATGCTATAGTATTAGTAGATAATCTAAAATCACCTGATATGTAATTGAAATTTTGGTCAAATAATATAAAACCAGCTAAAACCAAACCAATTAGAACAACAATCTTTACTAACACAAAAATATTTTGAATAAAAAGACCGGTTTTTATTCCTCTATAATGTAAGATAGTAAAAAGTAAAACTAAACCAACTGATAATGCCTTTTTCAAGATTATAACTATTCCAGGTGAATAAATATATTCAATATCCAATCCTGAAAAAATATATTCTGAAAAACCTATTGCAGAGCCGGCTATAGGAGCAGAAAAACCAACTATAAAACTTGTCCACCCAGATAAAAAACCAAGCAATGGATGAAATAATTTACTTAAATATATATATTCTCCTCCTCCAACCGGCATACGAGTAGCTAATTCACTATAACATAGAGCACCTAATAATGCAATTAATCCCCCAATGATCCAAAAACTAAGTACCCAACTCGGGCTAGGTAGTTTACCGGCTATGATTCCTGATGTAACAAATACTCCAGATCCAATCATATTGGCAATTATTATACCAATAGCTGATTTTAAATTGATCGTTCTCTTTGGAGTCTTCATCTTCTATTTTATAGATTAATATGGATGAGGTTTATTACAGATTGAACATTTTAT
>JAUXHY010000236.1 GCA_030621275.1 bacterium
ATGGCTACGATCCGACTTAAATTAATTCCTTCCACATCTTTTAATAACTCACGATATGTATCATCAATAGTTTTGCGTTTTGCAATTTGCTCATTAAATGTTTTTAATTGTAATAAACCATATGCTGCCTGTAATTCATTCATTTTAGCATTAATGCCAGGAGCAACAACGATAGTTTCATCAGCGAAACCAAAGTTTTTCAAAAAATCGATACGTTTTTTTGTTTTTTCATCATGACAAATAATTGCTCCACCTTCAATTGTGTTAAAAGTCTTGGTTGCATGGAAGCTTAGAACAGAAAGATTACCATAGTTTAAAACAGAATTTTTATTAATTTCAACCCCAAAAGCAGGTGCCGCATCATAAATTACTTTTAAACCGTATGTATCGGCAATTTCTTGTATTTTTTCAACATTGCAAGGATTACCATAAACATGGACAGGAACAATAGCAGTTGTTTTTGCTGTAATAGCAGCTTCAATTTTTTCGGGATCAATAGTACAATATTCCGGTTCAATGTCCGCAAAGACAGGTTTAATGCCATTCCACCATAAAGCATGTGTAGAAGCAACAAAACTATATGGCGTGGTAATAACTTCTCCGGTTATTTTTAATTCTTGTAATGCGGTAATAAGAGCTAATGTACCATTTGCAAAAAGCGAAATATATTTTATACCAAGAAAGTCAGCAAGTTTTTTTTCAAATTCTTGATGAAAATCACCGTCATTAGTTATCCATTTGCTTTCCCATATTTGTTCAAGATAAGTAATGAATTCTTCCAAGGGTGGAAGGGAAGGAGATGTTACATAAATAGGTTTAGTTTCTTTTTTGTTCATTTTGTCTTTTATATTCCTAATTGATTAAAGATTATTTCTTTTAGGTTCAAATAACTATTTAACTTAAAAATTTCAGCTAAAATTATAGTTAAAACTGCCCCGATAATAAGTTGCGTAATTAATATCCAAATATTCGACAAATCAATTACGTTTCCGATTATGTAAATAATTGCTGACACAGTAAATGCCAATAGAAAAGAAGGGAAAATATCCTTAATCTGTTCAAACGAAGAATAACCGATAAATTTACCAGACCAATAACTGTTTAGATAGTATGCAATTATTGTATTAATTAGCATTCCGCAAATCATTATTTTTATACCATATAAAATACCAATTATAATTACAGGGACTGCCAATACTGTTTTTATTATTTCTAAACGCAAAAAAAGATCACTTCTGCCCTGAACTTTAAGCATATTTAAATTAAGAGCATGCAAAGGATAAAACATTCCTACAAAACAAAGCATTTGTAAATAAATTACTGAAGGTAACCATTTTTCGCCCACTAAAATTAAAATCATTGGTTTTGCAATAGCAGCCATCCCTAACATTAATACAAATGTGATTAACATAGTACTTTTAATGATTTGCTTATAAGCTGTTTTTAATTTTTTCACATCATCCTGTATGGTTGATAATATCGGATAACTCACCCTACCAAAAATTCCTGTTAATTGTTGAGATGGTAAGGCTTGAAATTGATCAGCTCTTGTATAGTAACCTAATTCAGTTGCGGAGAAATACTTCCCGATGATTAAATAATAAATATTTCTATATGCTGTATCTATTAATCCGCTTATCAATAATTTACTTCCGAATGAAAATAGATCTTTAAATGATTTTATGCTAAAAATTAAACTTGGTCTCCACTTTGCCCATATCCATAAAAAAAGTGAGTTGAAACCGAATCGGCTTAGTGTGAGAGCAACAAGGCTCCAAACTCCAAAACCATTAAGTGCCATTGAGATTGCAATTAAAGCAGATAAAGTTGAAGATACAACTGAAACTCGAGTTTGAAGTTTAAAATCAATGTTTTTCGTTAGTATAGTACGTTGTATTATACCAAGTGCGTTTAATATTAAGCCTAGGCCTAATACTTGTAATAGCAATTCCAATTGAGGTTCGTTAAAGAAAGTACCTATTGAATCAGCAAAAAAGAACAGTATGAGATAAAAAATAATACCAACTACAATATTAAAATAAAAAACAGTTGAATAATCTGTTTGAGTACAATCCTGTTTCCTAATTAAAGCATTTGTAAAACCACTATCAATGAATGATTGTGACAATGCAATAAAAATGGTTAACATACCGATTAATCCAAATTCTGTGGGAGATAAAATACGTGCTAAAACAATACCAGCAATAAACTGTATACCTTGATTAGCAAAACTATCAATAAAGCTCCAGATTGTTCCGGAGACCGTTTTTTGTTTTAATGTCATTAAATGGAATTAAATAACTATTTACTTACCTGTCAATGAAATGCGAGATTATTTTTCAATCACTAACTAAATTACCTTTCTTATCCACTTTTCCCACAATTCTGGCGGGGTTCCCGATGGCTAACGAGTAAGGAGGTATATCTTTCGTTACAACAGCACCGGAGCCAATTAGGGAATATTCACCGATAGTAACACCGCAAACGATTGTAGCATTCGCACCAATTGATGCTGATTTTTTTACGAGTGTTTTAAGATAATATTCAGAACCTCTTTGAGGAAATTCGGATCTTGGAAGTTTTATATTAGTAAAAACCATTGATGGACCACAGAATACGTAATCTTCTAATTCAACTCCTTCATAAACAGATACATTATTTTGGATTTTCACGTTATTCCCGATTATTACGTTATTGGCAATGTTTACATTTTGACCAATGCTACAATTTGTTCCTAATATAGAGCCGGTTTGGATATGCGAAAAATGCCATACTTTGGTTCCATCGCCAATAGTAACATTATCATCAATATAGCTTGATTCATGTACAAAAAATGGTTTTGACATAATTATTTTTTCTCCATTAAACTTTTTGTTGCTAATTCTAATATTTTAATTACTTCAGTTGCACTTTCAGAATTATTGATTGTAATTGGATTTCCATTTAAATGGTCAATAAAATATTGTAATTCAGCAGTAAGTGGCATTTTATCGTCATATTCAATATGGCGAGTTGATCCACTGTGAGGAATCGG
>JAUXHY010000125.1 GCA_030621275.1 bacterium
TTCTATAAATAAATGTTATTTCATCTTGCAGAGACTGTAATAAACCCCAAGTTAGAGAACTGTCTTTCGCATTCATAAAAGCAGTTGGATGATCTAACACCATAATTTTTGGATTTCTAGATAATTCTCTTAATAATGTTATTTTTTTTAACACCCCAGGAGACAATCTATTAATTTTAATATTTACTTTTTCCTTCAGTTGGAGTGCAGCCACATAAAAATTATATTTCTCAATTAATATTTTACTATCAATATTATAAAAACTATTGATGAAATTGATGTTTTGTTCTGCTGTTAACCAAGGATCCATATCATTCTCAAATGGAACATAGCCAATTAATTTTCGAATTTCTGATCGTCTTTTTATACTATCAAGCCCATGAATGTATAATGAACCGTAATTTGGAACGCTCAATCCTGCAATGATACGTAAGAATTCGGTAAGACCGGAATCGTCATTATCACCAATGATAGCTACTGTGGAATTCCTTTCAATCCCGAATGATAAACCCGCCAAAACAGTTTTACCTTCAATTAGTTGACCAACTTTTTTAAATGTTATACTAGCTTCCATTTTAATTTAATATTTACTATTGATTATTGAATATTTAAAACGTGATTATTTGAAGCGTGAAATTACTAACCTTTAATTATAATTCAGAACTTCCTCTCTATCTTTCCCTCAGCTGCTATCTCCTATTTACCATCTTTTATTAGAATAATATTTTTTGACCTATTGAGAAACCAATACCTCGAGCAGAATTAAATAGGCCACCTGTTTGAGTTATACCTACATCAAAATGATAATGCTTTGCATGTAATCCTAAACCAATTCCAAGTTGAAATTTTTCATATCCTCCGAGTGCAATTCCCAACCGGACAGGAAGCCATTCAGCCGGTTTCATTTTTGTAGCTACAGAGAAACGAGGAGTTGTAGAATATTGGAATTCATCATTAAAATATTGTTTATAATTCAAAAATAATTGAATACTTGCCATTACATCATATTCAAAGCCGGCTATTAAATAAGTCGGATAATCTGAAGTATATCCCTTAATGGAATACGTTGTATCATTACTGGCTATTTCATCTAAAAATCCTTCAAAATCATCAGTTACCTCAACGTCAGCATCAAAAGAGAACTCTATCATCTCAGAATTTTTATCTTTCCATTTAACAAAACCAAATAAATTTTGAACAGCTAAATTAGTAGTAATCTTATCATCAATTTTTAATGCCCAACCAATATCGAAAGCCAAACCAAAACCATCAGTGGAGTATTTAGCTTTACCGGACCCCATACCAACAACTCGATCAATATATGTAGTTAATCCTCCATCAAAATGATCAACCTCTCCGTTTGCAACTCCCCATAATAATTTCACACCTAATCCAAGGTAATTATTCCCAAAATCTAAATCAAGATTAGGAATATTTAACGGGAATCCATAAGAAAGTGAAAATGGAATAACTGCCTGCGCACTGACATCAATATCATCTAAAGAGATTTCTTCACCAAATTTGTTACCGTACATAGCAAAATTTAAAACCGAAGTTGGTAAGGTTATATTAGAGTTAACTTCTGCACCAATAGTAAATGCAAAATTACCTGATGAAATACCCAAAATTTTGGCATATAAAAGTGGATTTAAATCCCATACATTGTCTGTAAAAGCACTTAACATGTCATCTTTTGTGTTATTATCAAGGTATTGTCCACTAAACAAATAATCAGCTAGCCAACTAACAGAAACTGCACTATTTTCTAATCTAATTGCTGGAATTGGAACAATCGGAAAAACTCCAAAACTCATTGAAAATTCAGGATTATCCTCAAATCCTAAGTTCGCCGGATTCCACCCGATTACATCATCACCGCGCGATTGTGTGGCAATTGTTCCAGCAGTACCCATAGACGACGGAATTATTACATTCTGGGCAAATACAAAACTACTTAAAATTACTAATATTAATATTTTCTTCATGATTGCACCTACTCCTCTTCGCCCATATTTTGAGGATCAATCAACACTTCAGCGCTACTATAAAGAAGTACTTTAATAGAATCATCAGTAAAAAATCTTGTTGGCATAGTATTTCCTTGACCATCGGTTACTCCTACAAGATTAAAAAGTACTTTCATATATGTTGAATCTGCAAATAAATCAAATTTATCCTGTCCTAATTCAATTGTTTCCAATTGAGATTGAACAGGTAGTAGTTGAAATGAAAGTAATGTATCAGGAATAATGGGTGAATTTTGTTCAAAATTCATTGTATCAGGAGATATTAGAATTTGTAATTTCCCTCCAATTTCCATTTGATTATCAATCTCAGCAAATAAAGTTAATGATTCAAATAATTGGTCATCCATCTCTATGCTAATTTCTTGCGGTGGAGTTGAGAATGTTGAGGTTTCAGTAATCTCAAGAATTAATGGTGCATGTAATTTTGATGTTAAAATTATTACGTCATCAATAAATTGTTCCCCTTCTTGATCTGTTGGATAAATAGTAATATCACCATTAATTATAACACTTGTTGGACGAATATTTATTAAATCTTCGGGATATTCGATTACCAAAATGCCGTCAACAAGAATGTCTTGGTTAGTTATCGTGGCAGTTGCTATCTCACCATCATCGTTTGTTGCTGTTAACAAAATTGTGTTAACAATAACTGAATCTGCTAAGGAAACATTGAATTTTGATAAATCAACTTCAAGCGTAAGATCAACATCAACCAAATTTATTCCATCCAATTCATCAGGTAAAGTCGGTATTTCTAACTCATAATCTGGCACATTTACTGGAATTGGAAGTACCGTATCACCATCTTTAATTATGGTAGAAGTAGGTACGTCAATATCATAAGGAGTGGAAACATTAAATACATAGATCGAATCATTAGTATTTTGGTATTGTTCAACTTCTAATTCATCATAATCTTTTAGCATCTCCCCTATAGTATAATCAGTTTTAAATAAAGGAAAGTCTAAATTGATAGTCCACGATGCCAAATTTTCAGATTTAAAAGTATCTAAGGAACAACCGATAATAATCACGAGAGTCAGTAGCAATAATATTTTTTTCATATTATACCTCTCAAATAAATAAAATTAAATAAAGAATTTTAATGCGCCTCAAACCAAGAATTACCCACCCCGCAATCTACAACAATTGGCACAGATAATGGGAGTGCATTCTCCATTTCAAAAACAACCATTTTTGTTAATGCTTCAACCTGATCTTTTGGAACTTCAAATAATAATTCATCGTGAACTTGCAATATCATTTTCGCTTTATTATAGCTTGAAGATTCTCCATCTGAATGAATTTTGATATGTATAGAGATCATAGCTTTTTTTATCATTTCGGCAGCTGTGCCTTGTATTGGCATGTTTATCGCCATTCTTTTTGCTGCTTCTCTACGAATATGATTATCACTATCTATATCCCAAACTGGGCGTTTCCTTCCAAGAATTGTCTGAACATACTTTTTACTACGAGCATGTTCGAGAGTTTCATCAATATA
Organism: bacterium; assembly: GCA_030621275.1. GTDB lineage: Bacteria > Fidelibacterota > Marinisomatia > Marinisomatales > JAHJCW01 > JAHJCW01. The sequence continues at coordinate 3,535 of JAUXHY010000125.1, forward strand.
GTTTTGAATACCGGAATATTGCTTAAAATATACATCTATAATTGCCTGTGCTTCACTACGCGGAATTCCCAATTCATTACTCATTCTAAAAGGTCCTGCCCCATACATTATTCCAAAGTTTACTATTTTCGCAGTGCGACGCATTTCCGGTAATACGTCTTCAATCGGTACACCGAAAACAGAAGATGCAGTTCTTGAGTGTATATCTTCATTATTTTCAAATGCTTTAATCAATTCAGGATCTTTGCTTAAATGAGCCATAATTCGCAATTCAATTTGTGAATAATCAGCTGACAATATTTTCCATCCTTTTTTCTGTGGACGAAAAGCTTTGCGCATTTCACGTCCGATATCCGTTCTAATAGGAATATTCTGAAAATTAGGATTTTGACTCGACAGCCTCCCCGTTGCAGTAACAGTTTGATTAAAACTCGAATGTATTCGTTTAGTTGTCGGATTAATTAAGTCAGGAAATGGATCTAAGTACGTGTTTTTTAACTTATTATATTTTCGATATTCTAACATCAAACCCGGCAGTGGGTCTTCCGATACTAATTTTTTTAATACTTCTTCAGCTGTAGAACGTTTTCGGATTTTGCGTAATCCTTTCATATCAAATAATATATTTGCTAATTGCTGAGTTGAATTAATATTGAATTCCGTCCCAGCTTCTCTATAAATATCCTTAATTAATTGATCTAGTTTTTTGCCGAGTTCCTTTGACATGGATTTCAATAATTTTTCATCAACATAAGCACCTTCTTTTTCCATATCTAAAAGTACTTTGATTAACGGCAACTCTATTTTTTCATAATAATCTGTTAAGTCATTTTCGGCTAACTTTTCTCTAAATATCTCATATAATTGTAATGCCACATCAGCATCTTCTACAGCATAAAATGATGCTTCCCCCAATTCAACTTCATCTATAGTAATTTGATTTCTTCCGCTACCGATTAAATCTTCGACTGGAATCATTCGATAATTCAAATATTCTAATGATAAATTATCAATTTTATATGATCGCATTCCCGGGCTCACTAAATGAGCTGCAATCATTGTATCAAACCCGATACCGGTTATATTAATTCCAAATCTTTTCAATATTAAAGCATCATATTTAATATTTTGTCCGATTTTAACAATCTTTTCATTTTCCAAAATTGGTTTTAATAATGATAAAACAATTTGTAGATCGTCATCTCCAAAATTGTTTTTCGATTTTTCTTTATATCGAATTGGAATGTAAAAACCTTTTTCTTTTTCCGTTGAAAAACTTAATCCAACAATTTCAGCCAACATTGGATCAGTAGATGTTGTTTCTAAATCTATTGAAATTGGTTTAGAGGGAATTATACTGTTAATGAATGACTTTAAGTCATCCTTATTTATTATAGTTATATAATCTTTTGCAGACTCAATAGTTTCCGGAATTGTTTCAATTTGGAAATTTGGTAATTGTTTTAATAAACCAGAGAATTCAAATTGTGTAAACAGTTCGGATAGAGCTTCAATATCAAATTCGTTGCGTATTAATTGATCTACATTACAATCCAATTCAACGTCCGTATCTATAGTCACTAACTCCTTACTAAGAATAGCATTTTCGC
>JAUXHY010000195.1 GCA_030621275.1 bacterium
GTATCTCTAGATGTGATAACTTTACAAGATAAAATTGTTTCTCAAATTCGTCATTATCAGCTACATTTATTTTAAACAACATGTAAGTGACACAGCGGAGCTGTATTTAAATGTGCAAAATTATCCAATTAATTATTTTTATGGTAATTATGCACTGAATAAATCAATTTTTTAATTTACTATTTTCGACTTAAACTTTAACCCAAACAATTATGTATGTTATAAAACATATCATTAAAAATCAAATGGATTGAAAATGAAATATACATTTACTTCTTTACTTTTTATAACTGGTATTCTTTTTGCTCAGAGTGAATCTATTAATATTGAAGATCTCATAAAACAATACCCGCAGCTATCGGCTTATGAGTCAAATAAATACAGTACCGCTCAGAAAGACCCTTTCCAAACTACTCAATTTGATTTTACAGATTATACTGATGTAGAATTATTAATGTTAGATTCCTTAGGTGTACTAAGTACACTGCTCGATACGACTGTAGTCGAGGGGCCCGTTTATTTTGGATATAAATTTTTTAACACCCCAAACAATTTTGCTATTTTTGATAATATTCCTATACCTATGGATTATCGTCTGGGTCCAGGTGATCAACTAATTATTTCAATCTGGGGAGCCACACAACTTAGATCTCGCCATATGATAAATCGTGATGGAGATATATTTGTTGATGGAGTTGGTCAAATAAACTTGACAGGAATGGATATTACAACTGCTGAAAATATACTTAAGGAACGATATAGCAAAGTCTATTCAACACTCAAAGGCAAGAGTCCTTCTACATTTTTAAGTGCGTCTCTGGCGCAATTGAAATCTAATAATATTTCATTTGTCGGGGAGGTTAACAGACCAGGAATCCATGCTGTACACCCATTTTCTGACATCACGACAGCTTTATTACAAGTTGGTGGCGTAGACACTGTAGGAAGTCTACGAAATATACATGTAATCAGAGACGGGGAAACTGTTACTGAATTCGATTTTTATGAATTTTTATTAGCAGGAAAAACTTTAAACAATATTAGACTTATCAATGGTGATGTTATTTTTGTACCTGTACGGCAATCAACTGTTGAAATAGTAGGTGAAGTTAACAGGCCGGGAATATATGAAACAAAAAAAGGTGAACTTATTGAAGAATTAATTCATTATGCCGGTGGACTAACACCAAAAGCACAACCACGTATAGAAATTTATAAGTTACTACCGCGTGGGGAAAGGATAAGTGAGGATTACGCATTTGACGTATCTTACATTGACTATCAAGATGCAAATGATGAGTTTGCTACTGATCTGACAAAGATCCGAGTATTATCGGTTCCTGAAGTTATACGTGAAGTATCAATTCTTGGTCAAGTTAAGACACCTGGTGTTTATGCATATCAAGATTCAATGAAATTACTGGATTTATTAAGGATTGCCGGTGGTCTTGATGATAAAACTTACCTTAAATCAGTCTATACAAAAGAAGCTGAAGTTATTAGACAAATCCCAAACAGTATATACGCCAAGGCAATACCAATCAATCTTGACAAATTATTGGAAGGACAATCTGATCAAAACGTTATTTTAAATAATAATGATATAATTATTGTTCGCGAAAACAGCAAATATTCCGAATCTAAATATATTACGATAAGTGGTAAGGTTAATATACCTGGTAAATATACAATTCAGAAAAAAGAAGAAACATTAGATGACATCATAATTAGAGCTGGCGGTTTTTCAGATGATGCTTACATTGACGGATTACAATTATATCGCGATTCCACTCAGGTTGTGCTACGTGGTCCAGATATTTTTGTTTCATTTGGCGACAGTGTATACGTACCCGAGGTTCCCGGTGTTGTAAATATATCCGGGCAAGTGCAACGGCAGGGAACCGTACAATATATTAAGGGAAGATCATTGCGATATTATATTGAACGCGCTGGCGGATTTAAACCTGACGCAGATAAAAAACGTGTTGTTGTAAACTACGCCAATGGGGATGTACGCCTAAAAAGAAATTATTTATTTTCCCTTATATCTCTATCACCACCAATAAAAGATGGCGCAACAATCTATGTTTATAAATCAAAAACCAAACCTCCATTTAATTTAACACAATTTCTTGGTACAACTGCCTCTGCGGCAACATCAATCGCAACTTTATGGTTATTAATTGACCAAATTCAAAATAAATAGTAAACAAAATAACATAAAATAGAAGAATTTAATTATGTCTAATAAGTCAAATATAGATCAATATTCTAATAAAAGTTCATTAGCTGATATCATTTTAATAATTGCTAAATATCTAAAATATATATTATTAATAACAATTCTTGCAGTAATTATTACTATCATTTATGTTCGTTATGATTTTAAACCGGAATATACCTCAAGCTCTGTTTTATTCATTCCAACTGAAAATTCTTCCAGCTCAGCAGTATCTGGTTTCGCAAGACAATTTGGTTTTAACACCAGCGCAAATGCCAACTTTGATATATCGTCATCTGCACTTTATCCTGAGATTGTTACTAGCCGAACCTTTGCGGCAAAATTACTTCAAAAAGAATTTTATACTGAAAAATATGAACAAAAACTACCTTTAATTGCAATATTCTCATATGGCACGAACACTCCTTCTGTCGGTATGGATACACTAATTATACGAACCTCCGCAAGAATCCCGTCAATGATTAAATTTGATAAAGAGTTACCATTCCTAATACTTAATGTTACAACTGAAGAAGCCCTTTTTTCTAAGGAATTAGCAGATGCAGTTCTGGAAGAATTGGATAAACTTCAACGAGAATTTAAAAGCCAAAAAGTAATTGAAAAAAAGGGATATATTGAGCAACAAATAGACATCGCTCAAAACGAATTAAAAAGATTAGAAGAAAAATTAAAGGATTTTCGAGAGGCAAATCGTCGAATTGAAACTAGCCCATCATTAATGTTAATACACGATCGTATGCAAAGAGACATGGAAATACAACAGGGAATATTTTTAACTCTAAAACAACAACTTGAATTAACAAAAATTGAGGAAGTTCAGAAATCATCTTTTGTACAAGTATTAGATTCTCCATCATTACCGCTAAGAATTAGTAATCCACCAAAATTATCTTCATATATCTTAGGGGGATTTGCCGGATTGTTTCTTGCATTATTTACAGTATTTGTTATTGAATATTTTTCAACCCGTAACGCCGATGAAGCAGAGAAGTTGAAAAGTGCCAAACATTTTTTAACAAAAGATTTAATACGAATTTCAAATATTAATCGGAAATAATATTATTAAGATTTTAAATTATGAATAAAAAAGCACTAATTACCGGAATTACCGGTCAAGACGGCTCATACTTAGCAGAATTTTTATTAGAAAAAGGATATGAGGTACACGGTATGATCCGTCGTAGCAGTTCTTTTAATACTGGGAGAATAGACCATTTATTTAATGATCCTAAAATAATGGATCAATCACTTTTTTTACACTACGGAGACCTCACTGATTCTAGTAATCTTAATCGTCTTTTAGAGAGAATAGAACCCGACGAAATATATAATCTTGGTGC
>JAUXHY010000263.1 GCA_030621275.1 bacterium
AACTGATTAGAAACAATAAATATCATTGAATAATAAAGGTTAGATACATTGATAGAAAATCGTTACAGAAATACTGTATTATTAACTATAGATATATTCAAAAATAAGGATAACAGAAATAGTATCATTCCGCACTTGTCTATTCCGTTACTGCGGGGATATGGAAGTTATTTATTATGTTTGTTGATTACCCCCGCAGTTGCGGGGGTAAATAATATATTGGGATGTTATATTAACTTATAAATTCTTTACTTCTTCAGTGTCTTCATCGAGCAAATTATTTATTGAAGCGGCAGCACGTCGTCCTTCACCCATTGCAAGGATTACAGTTGCGGCACCAAGCACAATATCGCCACCGGCATAAATTTTGTCCATTGATGTTTTTTGGTTTTCATCCACTGTGATGTTTCCCCATTTATTAGTAACGAGATCGGGAGTAGTTTGACTAATTAATGGATTACTGCCATTCCCAATTGCAACAATTACTGTGTCTACATCAATTATAAATTCGCTGCCTTCAATTACAACAGGTTTCCTGCGACCTGATTCATCAGGTTCACCTAATTCATAACGCAGGCATTCCATTGCTTTTACTTTACCGTTTTCATCGCCAATAATTCGTTTGGCGTTTTGTAAAAAGTGAAATTCAATACCTTCTTCCTTGGCGTGTTCAATTTCTTCATTCCTTGCAGGCATTTCTACTTCGGTTCTTCGGTAGACTACATAAACTTTTTCTGCACCAAGCCGCAAAGCCATACGGGCAGAGTCCATAGCCACATTACCTCCTCCTAAGACAACTACTTTGCGAGAGGGGTAAATAGGAGTATCAGCGTATTCTTGATTGAAGGCACCCATCAGATTTGTCCTAGTCAAATATTCGTTCGCTGAAAAAACTCCAATTAGACTTTCACCTTCAATTCCCAAAAATATTGGTAATCCGGCACCTGTACCTAAAAATACTGAGTCAAATCCATCTTTTTCAATCAGGTCGGTTAATTTTCGGGTTTTGCCAACAACGTAATTTGTTATGAATTCAACACCCATCATTTTCAAAACATTAATTTCCTGATCAATAATGCTATTCGGCAAACGAAATTCAGGAATACCGTAACGCATAACTCCGCCTAATTTGTGGAAAGCTTCAAATACCGTAACCGAATGACCCTTGCGTCTAACATCCGCAGCAACAACAAGTCCGGCAGGTCCTGATCCGACAATAGCAACGTGTTTTCCGGTTTCAGCTTCTACTTTAGGTAATTTAACAGAGCCATTTTCTCTTTCCCAATCTGCAACAAACCTTTCTAATCTGCCAATGGAAACGGCTTTACCCACATCCTTATTTGCCTTACCAACGGTACATTCCTTTTGACATTGTACTTCCTGCGGACAAACCCTACCGCAAATTGCGGGAAGCATACTTGACTCTTTAATAACATCAGCAGCTTTCTGAAATTCTCCATTTGCAATGTGCTCAATAAATAATGGAACATTAATTTTAACCGGACAATTAGAAATACAAGTTTGCTTAGGACATTGAGTACAGCGTATTGCTTCAATAATCGCTTCTTCAGCGGTGTAGCCAATCGCAACTTCGTCTAAATTATCTCTCCTAATATTAGGATCTTGCGAAGGCATTTCCATTACCGGTATTTTAATTCTGTCCTTAGTTTTTAATGTGTCCTTAACAGGATATATTTCTTCATAAAGTTTATGGGCTTCTTTACTTAATATGTCTGCCGGTATATAGCTCATTTCGTCTCCTTGGAATATTCATTTTGTTTAGCTTCAACCATTGAATCCACGTAGCATTTGTGTTTATGCTGTTCAATTTCTTTGTAAGAGTTTAAACGTGCCATCATATTATCAAAGTCCACTTTATGACCGTCGAATTCAGGTCCGTCGACGCAAACGAATTTAACTTCATCTCCAATGTTCACACGGCATCCGCCGCACATTCCGGTTCCATCGACCATGATCGTATTTAGCGAAACTTGTGTAGATACACCGAATGGTCGAGTAGTCTCTGCACAAAATTTCATCATAATCGGAGGACCGATTGCTATAGCCAACTCCGGTTTCGGATTTCTTTCACAAAATTCTTTCAAGGGTTCTGTAACAAGAGCTTTTCTGCCGTACGAACCATCGTCTGTACAGACGATAAATTCATCTGAAATTGCTTTCATCTCATCTTCCCAAAATATAAGATCCTTAGTTCTTGCGCCAATAATAGTAATAATCTTGTTTCCGGCTTCTTTTAATGCTTGCACTATCGGGTGCAGCGGTGCAATTCCAATACCGCCGCCTACGCAGACAACAGTACCGTATTTTTTTATGTGGGTAGGTTTGCCCAAAGGTCCAACAAGTGTTGGTATATTATCATTAACTTCAAATTTTGAAAGTTCATGTGTAGTTTTTCCAACAACCTGGAATATAATTGTGATAGATCCTTCTGTTTTGTCCGCATCGGCAATAGTTAAAGGAATTCTCTCACCGTAATCGTTATCTATTTGAAGGATTATAAACTGTCCGGCTAATCTTTCTTCGGCTATTAGCGGAGCTTCAAGCCGCATCAAAAAAACATCTTTAGAAAGCTGCTTTTTGAAAAGTATTTTGCTCATTTAAATTTCCATAAATTTTTTTATAAGTTTTTTAATTGTTGCAGGAATCGCAACAATCATTAAGTTATTTTCTGATTACAATAATTAGTTTATT
>JAUXHY010000155.1 GCA_030621275.1 bacterium
TATACCTCCGATATTCTAACAATTGCCTTACTAAGGGTGATCGTGGATCATCTACATCTTCGTCCATTTGTGGACGTGGTAATAGCATCTTGGATTTAATTCTCATTAGAGTTGCAGCCATTTCGATAAATTCACCGGCAACACCAATATTTATTTGCTGCATCTGATCAAGTGTGCCAAGATATTCCTTGGTGATATGTGAAATTGGAATGTCATAAATATCAATTTCATCACGACGGATGAAAAAAAGAAGTAAATCTAACGGACCATCAAAATTTTCAAGATGAATTTTGTACATTTATTTAGCGTAATTGAGACCCATTGCTGTACGCGCCTTGGTCAAATATTTGTCCGCAGTAAACGAAGCTTTTTCCGCACCATCTTTCAATACCTTTTTAACATAATCCATGTGATTTTCTAAATATTCACGTTTTTCTCGGTAAGGTTGAAAAAAGTCAATAACTCTATCAGCTAATTCTTTTTTTACATCGCCATATCGTAATCCGGGGCGATCATAACGTGATGCCAATTCTTTTTTCTCATTCTCATTAAGAAATAGAGAATATATCTGAAAAAGTGGTGTATTTTTATCCTTTGGTTCATCAATCTGTGTAGAATCTGTTGTTATAGACATAATCCTCTTGCGGATTATTTTTTCATTAGCAAAAATTGGAATATCATTTCCGTAAGACTTGCTCATCTTTTGACCGTCAATTCCAGGAATAAGTTGCAATGATTTATTAATATCTGCATCAGGTACTACAAAAACATTACCATAAATTTTATTGAAACGCTGAGCAATATCACGCGTCATCTCCAAATGCTGTTTTTGGTCCTTACCGACCGGTACTACATCACCGCCAAAACATAGGATATCAGCTGCCATTAAAATTGGATAGCTGAACAATCCTACATTGGGAGAAATACCACGCGAAGTTTTATCTTTATATGATGTTGCTCTTTCTAATAAGCCCATTCCTGTTACAGTTGAAAGCAACCATGTTAATTCAGTTACTTGCGGTACATCGCTTTGTATCCAAAATATGGATTTGTCTGGATCTAAACCAAGCGCTAAAAAATCCATCGCTGCATTCAGCGTATTTGATTGTAATAGCTCACGGTTATTGATGGTAGTTAGTGCATGATAATCAACAATAAAACAGTATAATTCATTTTGTTCCTGATATTGAATCATACGGGACATCATTCCAAAATAATTTCCGATATGAAGTTGACCCGACGGCTGAATTCCGCTTAATACTCGTTTCATAAATAACTCACTTTAATTCAACGATTCCATAAATAAAAATGGTCGCCATTCCGATTGCTTGAATCCCACAAATTTTTGAAAATAATGAATTCGGTTGGGGCGTACCGGTTTCTTGATCAATGCCATTCCCATTTCTTCCGGAGACCGATTTCCTTTAATAAGATTACAGCGTGCACAGGCAGTTACCAAGTTCTCCCACGAATCACCGCCATTGCGTTCCTTGGGAATTATATGATCAATAGTATGCGGACCGGTTTTATTTCCACAATATTGACAAGTATAATTATCCCGATGAAATATATTTCTCCTGCTCAAGATCAATTCCATACTATTATGACGTATAAAATCTTTTAACTTTATAACACTCGGAATTTTTATAGTTACCGATGGCGAATGTACCTCATCATTATATTTTATCAGAATATCAACCTTTTCCAAGTAGTATAAACATATCGCTCTGCGGGCAGAGCATATTTCTAACGGAGCATAATTGGTATTCAAAACCAATACTGCTCTGTTTAACAAGCTACCGTTTTTTGATATGTTATGTGTACTCATTTTTAATATTTCTTAAACCACAGAGGAATTAAATTGACTATTGACGAATGAATATTAACTATTAAATATTTAAAACGTAAAACGTGAATTCAATCATCCAATCTTACTTTATCTACTTCTATACCTCTTTACTTCTCACTTTTCGTCTCTTCTATGCTGATTGCATGGAAAAACAAGTTGGATAATTTACGATTAAAATCTTTACTTTTTTCATCAATACTTTCCTCTTGAACAAAGCCGCGAGCGTTGATAAAATTCAGTCCTCCAGTTGATATGGCAACATGCGTTACTTTATCATTTTCACAAAAAAATAATAAATCACCGGCTTGGATATTTTCTTCTTTAATGATATTTTTTGAGAAAAATTCTGCTTGCTGGTAAGCATCGCGCTGCAAATCTATTCCATTTGCTTTGAATACAGTTTGCACTAATCCTGAGCAATCTATTCCGTATGGTGTTTTTCCTCCCCATAAATACGGTATACCTAAAAATCGGTTTGCGGTTTTGACGATTTCTTCTCTACTTGATTGCTTTCTATTTTCTCCAAAATCATTGTGACTAAATCCTTTACGCCCATCCGGTAGTATTATTTCGTACCCATCGCGTTTCTCCTCCGCTTGTACATTACTACCAAATACTAAGTGACTAATAATTATACTTTTTTCAGACGATAATACCGTGCCAAACATATCTTGTAAAACTAAAGTCGGTTTATACTTAGTTTTGCTTTCTACTCCGTGGAAGTAATAAATCCACCCTTCGTAACCATCCCATTGCTTTATGAGATACCACTTATCGTTAATGTCTAATATCCGGCAAGATTCGCCCATTAACGCTTGGGTTACAACCGCAGAATTATGCGATGCTTCCTTATAGATATTGGCAACTGCTGTATTTATAATAAAATATGACATAATTTGAGTAGAGAATTTAAACCACGAATTGCACGAATTATCACTAATTTTTGTATTTGCCACCAACCTATGCCAAGGCTACGGTAGGCAGGCAGAGGACACAGAGTCACAAAGAAATTATAAGTGTTTAATTTTGAGTTTTGAATGTTGAATTAAACTACTTGGTTTAATATTTACCGGTTTCTAATTTTTATATAATTAATTTCATTAAATATTAAATGAAAAAAACCATTTCAAATCTTAGTTTTTATAATTTTATTACTTTCCTCAATTGCATTTTCTCAAAGCGGTGCTGCTAAATCTTTAGAAATTGGGAATCAGTGGGTTTATCAAACTGATGATGGCTCCACTTTTTTAATTGAAGTTATGGGCGACACACTTATTGAAAATATATTGTGGGCAAATATTGGACATAACTTACAAAGATCTGATTCAGACCGAATCTTCAATTATTTTAATTGTTATCTATTTTGTTCTGATGTTGATTTCAGTATCAACAGCGATACAGTTTACGAATATGGAAAATATAGAAGGAGGGTCATAAGAAATATTTGGATTACATCAGAATATCATCATTTTATATATATTGAGGGTATTGGACAAATAAAATGGGAATATTGGGGTAATAACAACAATCACGAGAGCGAAACACTAATAACTTGTCGAATAAATGGTATAGATTATGGAGATTTAACTTTATTAGATGTTGATGAAGAACAACATTTTTTGACTCCTGACAATTTCGAATTATCACAAAATCACCCTAACCCTTTCAACCCAACTACCAAAATCTCGTATGAATTACCTCGAGATACTAATGTAGAATTAATTATTTACAACACACTTGGGAAAGAAATAATCAAATTAGTATATAAAAACCAAGCAATCGGCAGGTATAATATTAATTGGAATGGGCAGAACTCACATGGTGAACAAGTACCCGGCGGTGTGTATTTTTATACTTTACGGACCAAGAACTTCACCAAAACACATAAAATGTTGTTGTTGAGATAGCTGTCATTCCCCGCAAAACAACTGCGGGACAGGCTGAACGAAGTGAAGAATACATAATGATAAATTTAAAATTTAGATTCTTCGTTACACTCAGAATGACAATGTCCACTTATTATAAACTCAAAATTTAACATTCAAAACTTGTCCATCGAAATAATATGTAGATGGATCCAAAATTTATCATTAGTTTTTACCAGTTCTTTTAAATCATTAAAGGTTGTTTGTGGAAGGGAAGCTCGTGGAAATCGGGCACAGTTCCCGCTACTGTAATCGCTATGGCGCATCCAAAATGCCATTGTTCATTAATAAAATGGACGAGAAGGCGGATGCATCGCTAAGGCGTAAGTCAGGAAACCTACACACCAACCCATTATCAATACTTACGGGTCATGAGTCGTGATAAAATCCGATTAGCATACGCTAATCCACTCACGGCAAACCCCAAATAAATGGAGGTTTGTTATGTTCAAACACGGAATAATAGTTCTATTATTCAGCGCATTTGCGATGGCAGATGCACCAATCACAGGTCAGGTTTTCT
>JAUXHY010000158.1 GCA_030621275.1 bacterium
TTCTTTTCATAGTTCTTTCCTGTTTTTATTTGTGTATAACGTTTGGTGATATCTGAAGTTTTCCGGAATGTTTAATCAAATTTTTTTCCAAGCTAAAATACAGAAGTAAATAATTAAAACTGCTTGTGTCCATGGAAATATTGGATACCACCAAATGCCATTTTGGTCAGGATGAGCAAGAATAATATGAACTAAAATTGGTTGAAAGATCATAAATACACCGTCAATCAAACCTAAAACCAATCCCCATTTATTTCTAAAAATAAGTAGTAATATGCTAATAGTGAGTAATCCTGCAGACGCGGGGACGGCTATTGCCCCGAATCCGCCCATATTAATTGCTCCTGGTATCTCACGAACAACTTTATGTACTAATTGAATAAACAATAATGCAATAGCAGCCTGAATATAGATTGAGGGTGATTTTAATTTGTAGTTTTTCATTTTGTTTTTCCTTTGTTAATTAAAGGTGAAAGGAACGGAGTAGCATTAAAACACAGTATCCCCTTGAATTGAAAGTAAGGCTTTTCATTGTTTTTCATTTCTCTTTATTGAATAATCTATCCGCAGGACAACCCAACTCTCGTTGCTTACAGTACTTACAAGTTAATGTTCCACGGATAAATCCATTACCAATTGTTGTTAGTATTATTAATAATAACAATGTAAATAATAAGATAAAGTCAAATTTTATAACTAATAAAGTAATCCCGACAACTAATGGTATCAATGAAATCAGAATATCAGGAATCATATCTTTAAACGTCATTTCCTTTTTACAAAAGCTTAAATTATCGCCAATTTTAAAAATCCATGAACTAAGTCTGCCTTTCCCAAATCCACAGGTCTTGCCCCAGTAATAACAATTAATACAATGATATCTAATCAATCTGTACTCTAATATAAAAATATAAATCAAATAAAAAATTGAAAATATTAATCCTAATCTAAATAGTATAACAAATCCAAGTCCGTAAATTGTTAATGAAACAAGGTTTGATAGTATCACAACCCAAAGCGGATAGTTCTCATATCTTTTTACTGTTTCCATATTTCAAGGATTTATATGTTACAATGTTTCTTTAAATTGCAACGTTTGTGGATGATCCGACGTTTTTTCGTAACGTAGTGAAGAAAAAATGTTGGATATCCACTGTTGTGCGATGTGTTTGCTTTACGTTCCATTCGAATTTTGCTTATTATTATCCCATTCACTTTTTAAAATCCCATAAGTATTTATATCTTCCATCTTGTCCCACTTTTTAACATGCTCTCTAAGAGTACCTTCTAATTTCATACCTATTTTCGCCATTACTTTTCCCGAAGCTGAATTTCTAATTAAATGTGTAGCTATAATCTTGTGTAAGTTATGATTTTTAAAAGCATAATTAATTAAAGCGATTGACGCTTCAGTACAAATTCCTTTGTTCCAATATTGTTTTCCAATCCAATATCCTAATTCAGCTCGATTAAATTTTTTCGTCATAGTCAATCCAATAGCACCAATAATTTCATTTTGAGGCTTTAAGGTTATTGCGTAATTAATTAATTCGCCAACTTCAAATTTTTCCTGATGGATTGATATCCACTGCTCTGCCATTCCATCTTCATATGGAAACGGAATATTTAACGTGGTATCAGCCACAGAGTAATCACCAGCAAGTCGTTGAACTGTTTTTGAGTCAGAAAGTTTAAATGGTCTCAATATCAATCTTTCGGTTTTAATAAGTATTCTGTTCTTCATTTTTAAAAAGTGAATTCCTTTCGTTTATTAGTAAAGCGAACATTTCGCACAACACCCGTTAATCACAATAATATTACCGATAAATGATTTAAACATTTTATTGAATAAATAATTATACCTATTTCTTTTTAAATTTACGTCGATATGAAACTAATTAAGAAATATCTTTCGCTAATAATTTTATTAATATCATCTTTGATGGCTCAAAATAACTATCCAATAGTATTAGTACACGGTTTTGTTGGCTGGGGTCCGGAAGAAATGGTTGGATATAAATATTGGGGCGGGTTTTGGGATATTGAAGAATATCTTGAGGAAAAAGGATTCACAGTTATTACTGTCTCTGTTGGTCCAGTATCTTCTAATTGGGAACGTGCAGTGGAGATATATCATCAATTGAAAGGCGGTCAGGTAGACTATGGTAAAAATCATGCGACTAAGTTTGATGTGATTCAAAAACCTGTCGGAAAGGTATATACCGGTCTATATCCCGATTGGGATGCAGAGCGTCCTGTGCATTTGATTGGTCATAGCATGGGCGGACAAACAGTCCGCATGTTAGACTATCTTCTTGAGAATTCCTTTTATACCGATTCACTGGAAACTCAATATGAAGAAAGTGAATTATTAGGACAATCACAGTCAGGATTAATAAAATCTATCACAACAATTTCTTCACCGCATAACGGCACAACCTACTTTGATGTAAGAATAAAAACCTTGCCGTTTTTTCAAAATTTCATTGGACTGGTGGCTGTAATAGGGTCGGATTTTTACGATTTTGATCTTCAGCATTGGGATTTAGAGCAAAAGGAAGGTGAAAGCTGGCAGAAATATTATGATCGCATGGAAAAACATACGGCTTGGGAATCAAAAAATATTAGTACCTGGGATTTAAGTATTGAAGGAGCCAGGGAGCTGAATACAGTTATGATAGCCAATCCCAAAATTTATTATTTTTCATTTGGTACAACATGCTCACGTAAAGATAATAAAACGGGTTTTTACGTTCCTTCCGGAAAAATATTTATTTCATTGCATGATAATGTCAAGAAGATCGGTAAAGAAATAACTACCCTTGCTGATGGTACAAAAACTGATTCCACTTGGTTTGAGAATGATGGAGTAGTCAATACTAATTCAATGTGGGGACCCACCACAGGTTTAAACGGACCTGATAAAATTGTGAAATATTCTTCTGGCGAAACCATGCTTACTGGTCAATGGTACACTTTTGGTCCCTATGAAATGGATCATTACTATGTAATCGGTCAAGCAATAATGAGTAAAAAGCAAAGGAATAAACTATATAAAATATATTCTGACCACTGCCATCTATTATATTCTCTTCCAAGATAAGTAATATTTTAACAAAGTTGTTTCATTTAATACAAATATCTAATTTATAAGCACACATTTTACCCTATCAGGTCTTTTATTTTTAATAATATATAAAATCAGGAATTTTAAATGAATATCAAACTATCTTTCTTTGGTGCAGCAAAAAATGTTACAGGATCACGTTATTTATTAAAAGCGAACAATAAAAATATTCTCATTGATTGCGGGATGTATCAAGAAAGAGATTATCGTGCTCGGAACTGGGAACCGTTTCCTGTAGAACCATCGACTATTAATACAGTATTATTAACACATGCCCATGTTGACCATTGTGGATTTTTACCAAAATTAGTTAAAGACGGTTTTAAGGGTGATATTTATTGTACTTCCGCCACAGCCGAAATTGCTCAAATCGTATTAATGGATTCGGCTAAATTGCAGTTTGAAGATGCCAAGTACAAGAAAAAACGACACAAGCGGGAAGGGAGAGTAGGACCATATCCGCTTATTCCTCTATATACAGTAGATGATGCAAAAGACACAATTAGATTGTTTCATGGAGTAGGATATAATAACGAAACAAATATCGCCAACAATATTGACGCAACTTTTTATGATGCCGGGCATATCCTTGGTTCTGCAATGATCAAGATTATTGTAAAAGATGGCGCTGAAAAAAGGAGCATTCTATTCTCCGGCGATATTGGGCGTCCGGATAAAGTTATCTTGCGTGATCCGACAGTTTTCGAAGAAGCAGATTATGTAATTATGGAATCCACATATGGTAACCGTTACCATCAGGAAATTCATGATATTGATGATAATTTAGAGGAAGTAATTAACGAAGCCCATCAAGACGGTGGAAATATAGTAATTCCGAGTTTTGCCATTGAACGGTCACAAGAATTATTGTATGAACTCAATTTATTACTACTGGAAAAACGGATTCCACCGTTAGTAGTGTTTGTGGACAGTCCAATGGCGAATAAAGTAACACAAGTATTTCGCAACCATCCGGAACTTTTTGATGAAGAAATGAAAGATTTGTTAGAAGACAATCACTCGCCATTTGCATTTGCCAATTTAAGATATGTAAATACTGTTCAGGAATCTAAAGCAGTTAATAACATTCGTGGGACTTCAATTATTATTGCAGGATCGGGAATGTGTACCGGTGGTAG
>JAUXHY010000262.1 GCA_030621275.1 bacterium
TTTCATATTTATCATTATCGCGATAAATTAAATTAAAATTGTGGAAGTCTCTACCCGCTGCTCCCATAATGATTGTTTTTACTTTTGACATTTTTTTATTCCTTTTAAATATTTGTTAATAATTGTTTAATAATAGTTTTTACATAAGATATTTTGGTTAACAAAAACCAAATCTTTGCCGATAAAATAGTGTTTTAAATTTATATTGTCTCATTAGCTATTATTTTATTAATTATATTAAGTTAATCATAATTCTATTTACCATATTTCAATGTAGTTTAATACAGCTCCGGTTGCATTATAATAATTTGAAGGAATTTGAAAGCTTGTTGTATGAGTAGAAGAAATTTTTCCTGGTTCAATAGCATAATAAACATTGTGGGAAGTGCGTAGTTGGGGTCTGTTTTGAAAACTTACAGTAAAACCAACCGCCCATCCATTAATTATTTTAGTTCCTATATTCTCAACGGTATATTGAATAACCGCCCATTTTGTATATTCAGGTTCATAAGGAGCACTCCTATTTTCAATATCTGTTGATACTACAGAAACGTCAATTCCTTCATATTCATTTGTCTTATCGCACGCAACTGAAAAACAGGACACAATTATTATAATAGCGATTAAAATAAGAAACTTAATTTTCATTATAAGATTGCGAATCAAAATATCTTTTTATTCCTTGTCCATAAATGGATATTCATAATCTTTTGGAGGTACAAAAGTTTCCTTAATTGTCCTCTGGGATACCCAACGCAATAAATTAAACATTGAACCGGCTTTATCATTGGTTCCGGAAGCGCGTCCACCACCAAATGGTTGTTGTCCTACAACTGCGCCGGTTGGTTTATCATTGATATAGAAATTTCCCGCAGCGTGAGTTAATGCTTTTGAAGCTTCGATTATTTTTTCACGATTATTAGAGAATACAGCCCCGGTTAAAGCATAAGGCGATGTCGAATCAACAAGTTCTAAAGTTTCTTTCCACTTCTTAGGATCATAAATATATATCGTTAGAACAGGACCAAATATTTCCTCTTCCATCGTTTTAAAATGTGGATCTGTCGTTAAAATTGTCGTTGGTTCGATGAAATAACCTTTAGAATCATCATAGTTACCGCCTGTTATGATTTCTGCATCTTTTGATGATTTTGCATAATCGATATATTGAGTAATAGAATTGAATGCTGCCTGATCAATCACTGCATTGACAAAATTTCCAAAATCATCAACGTCACCCATTTTAATCGATTTAACTTGTTTAATATATTTAGTGCGAACATCATCCCAAATTGTTGAAGGAATATAGGTGCGTGAAAGAGCTGAACACTTTTGTCCTTGATACTCAAACGCTCCGCGCGTCATCGCTGTAGCGAGAGCATCTGTATCAGAAGATTCATGTGCAATGAGAAAATCCTTTCCACCTGTTTCACCAACTATGCGTGGGTATGATTTATATTTGTGAATATTATCACCGACCGTTTTCCACATATTTTGAAATACTGCGGTTGAACCGGTAAAATGTATTCCTGCAAGATTTTTATTATTCATAACAATCGGACCAACTTTTGAGCCTGGACCGGGAATAAAATTGATAACTCCATCAGGCAAGCCGGCTTCTTTAAATAATTTTAGCAAGAAGTAAGTAGGATAAACTGCTGAAGATGCAGGTTTCCATAATACAACATTTCCCATTAATGCGGGAGCTGTAGGTAAATTCCCGGCGATGCTTACAAAATTGAAAGGAGTTACTGCGAATACGAAACCCTCAAGTGGACGGTGCTCCGACATATTCCACATTCCATCAGGAGAAATAGGGGGTTGTTGTTCATAAATTTCTTGAGCGTAATAGGCGTTAAAATTGTAAAAATCAACGAGTTCACAAGCAGAATCTATCTCAGCTTGGAAAGCATTTTTACTCACATTAAGCATTGTGGCAGCATTAATGGTATAACGATATGGACCTTGTAATAAAGAAGCCATCTTCTTGAAAATCGCTACACGGGATTCCCATGGCATAGTTGACCATGTTTTCCAAGCTTCCATTGCGGAATCAATTGCCATTTGTACTTCTTTTTCACCGGCTAGGTGATAGGTTGCCAATACATGTTTGTGGTCATGCGGTATTACACATTGAGCAGTATTACCTGTACGGATTTCTTTACCGCTAATCACCAACGGAATTTCAATTTCTTGCGATTTTAATTCTCGTATTTTATCTTTTAAAGCAGTTCTTTCAGAGGTGCCGGGGGCATATGAAAGAATTGGATCGTTATCGGGTATTGGAACCATGACGATTGAATTTGGCATAAAATTATCTCACCTTTTTAAATGTTAATTATTCAAATAAAAAACAGTGTCAAATTTATCTGTTTGGGGTAGTGAAAATCAATGATAGAAAAACTTTAGAATAATTCAAATAAATAATATTTAAGTATAAGCCAGCTTTGTTGCGGGGCTTTTTGTTGTCATTCCGCACTTGATGCGGAATCTATTTTATCATGGATTCCCGACTAAATCGGGAATGACAGTTTAAATATTTTATAAAGTTTGTCATTCTGAACGAAGTGAAGAATCTATAATTATATTTAAAGGAATTAGATTCTTCGTCGCAAAGCTTCTCAGAATGACAATCAAATATCATTTAGAATATTTTTAGCAATCTCAATACTTTTTGATGTAACTAAGCGAGTACGGTAATCTGCTGCTCCCGGAAACCCTTTTATG
>JAUXHY010000228.1 GCA_030621275.1 bacterium
CCCTTTTCAATAATAATATTTTCTGAACTCCCCACAAGGCAAGTTTTAATATGGCTGTCAGCATTTCCTTCCATATGTTTGTATCCCTGTTGATAAGGAATTAATTTTTCCAATTGAAACTTTATATCACGCACCACATCTGGATCAGCACCTTCATTAATTATAATTCCGCAAGTAGTATGCGGAACAAATGCAATGACAATTCCACTATCTGTTTTAGTTTCACTCACAACTTTTTGAATCAGCGATGTAATATCGACTAAATCAACTCGTTTTGCTGTAGAAATATTAATTATTTTCATATTATAATATTTTTGTAATAAAAATGAGTCCGGTAACAATCGGACTCATCTATTAGTATTCAAAATCTTAATTACTTTTTAGATTTATTGGTATTCATTTTAAATGGCAAATAAGCCGGACACCAACGGAATAGGGCAGTTAGAAGTATGAATAAACCAATTAAACCCCACCAATTTTCATAGATATAACATACAACAAATATAACTAATCCGATTAATATTCTTATAAAACGGTCGGTATCACCTACGTTACACCTCATTATATCTCCTATTAGTAAGTCATATATTATTGATTATAAATTAATATCAAAAATAATTATTGTGGTAATTTTTTCTCGTATATGATTCTTGTCTCTTCGTTAGGGCTATGAGGAATAATCCCAATTTGAATAAAATTATTCTTCTGCAATAAATGTATCATAGCTTTATGTTTATTGCGTGTCTTAACTAAAATTCTTAGAAATCCTGCCTTGATAGCCCATTGTTCTTGATATTCCATTAGTTTTTCGGCAATTCTTAACTTCCTATATTTTGGTAAAACTCCACCCATCCAACTATAGAAATTCTTTTTAGTTAGTGTTTCGTATCCAATTTTGAAACCAATCGGTTTGTTGCTTATATATGCTGTAAGTATAAGATGTTTTACATCCTTTAATCTTTTATTGTATTCACTTTTAGGATATGCAGTTTCAAACTCAGGAGTTTGTTGTGATGCAAGAATGGCATCTTCTAAACAATCCTCTTTTATTATGATTTTAAATATTTTCATAAATGACCTATTGAAAATAAATATAAAATTATAAAACTAAAACCTAAATTAAGTTTTGACATAAAGTAGTTTGCATACTTTTTATCGGTAGGAGTATTTTTAACGCTTATGAATATTCGTTTTACTATAATTATTTTAATTTTTATATCTTGTTTTTTGTTTAGTCAAAAATCCTATAAGGATTTTGACAAACAATTACAAGAGCAAGATAATACAATAAATGTTTTGAAAAATGAAATTGCCAAGACCCGTCAAGATATTCAAAATCAACAGAATAAAGAGCGAAGTACAGCCAAGCGAATAACTTCTTTAGAAAAGGAGATGTCATTAACATCTCAGCTAATAAATAAATTAACTAGCGTAGAGCGATACACTAAAAGTCAAATCAGACAATTAGAACAATTGATTCCAGAAAATGAAAGGTTGTTGGATACCTATCTAAATCGTTATGAAAAACGTGCAATAGAGATATATAAAAAAGGTTCACCGACCGCCCTAGTTAAATTATTGAGTTCGTCATCATGGCGGCAGGCTGTTTATAGAGCGCGGTATATGAAAATTATATCGAATATTGAAAAAACTATGCAAGATAGTATTCAATTACTTCTAGTTGATATTACAAATCAAAAAAGCGATCTAAATTATGTTTTAAGAAAAAATTTAAATACCAAAAATGATAAAGCAAAACAGCAAACCTTACTTTCAAAAAACAAAAAAATTACACAAAATGAATTGAAAAATATTCAACATAATAAAAAAGAACTGGAAAAATATCTAGCTGAGAAACAGGAAGGGCTAAAACAATTAGAATCTGTCCGACAGAAATTACTTACCGATAAAAATAAAAGTTTGCGAGAAAAACGGATTCGAGAACAACAAAGATATCTCAATGAAAAACAATTTGCCGAACTAAAGGGTCAACTACTGTGGCCAATAGAAGGAAAAATCGTTACTAAATTTGGTAGCCAATGGAATGCTAAATTAAAAACAACAACGGATAGCCCCGGTATAGATATTGTAGGACTCCCAAAAGCTCCGGTAAGAGCTGTGTTAAATGGCATCGTAACAACAATCACTTATATTCGTGGCTACGGAACAACGGTTATTATTGATCATGGCGGTGGATTTTATACGGTTTACACACATGTAACAGACTTACAAATTCATGAAGATGGAGAAGTGAAAAGTAGAGATATAATCGCCTACACTGGCGATGCAGATGCTATAAACAATTCAAAATTGCACTTTGAAATATGGGGTAATCAAAAGAAATTGAACCCTGAGCAATGGTTGATAAAATGATAAATTTTGATGTAAAACAATCGCAAAACGGAGTTTGGGATTTATTAAAAAAATCTATTGAAAATAATAAAATAGGTAGCGCATATCTATTTTCAGGACCATCGGGAGTTGGTAAAGAAGCGATGGCAATTGAATATGGTGCAGCTATTAATAGAGACCATTTGAATGACAATAAAAGTTTTGCAGATGCAAGTTATATAAGATTTAAAACTTTACAGCATGAGTTATTGAAATTGATTGTTCCCTTGCCGGCCGGAAAAACTCAAAAAGGTAATGTTAATATATTAGAATCGTTAAATAGTGCTGATTTAGAATTGCTAAAAGAAAATATCGCACAAAAGAGCGTTAATCCGTTTCACAAGATTATTTTACCGAACGCAACAAGAATTCGGATTAATTCTATCCGAGAATTACGCAAATCATTGTATTTAAAAAGTAATGACATCGGTAGAAAAATGGTATTGATTTTTGACGCACATTTGTTAACTGCCGGTCAGGCAGAATCAGCAAATGCATTATTAAAAATATTAGAGGAACCACCTCAAAATACTACTTTAATTTTGGTAACCGATAAAAAGAATCAACTTTTACCAACAATTTTATCACGTTGCCAGCATATTGATTTTCCGCCCCTAACAAAAGAAATTATTAAAGATACATTACTTAAAAACAATATTGATATTGAATCAGCTGAATTGATAGCCGGAATTTCTCAAG
>JAUXHY010000162.1 GCA_030621275.1 bacterium
CAAGATGATTACGTAATACATTTGTCGCCCAAATACGAAATTGAGTAACAGTTTTGGATTTTATGCGATAACCCACAGAGATAATTACATCAAGATTATAGAATGCCACAGGTTTATCAGAATTAGTAATATGCAAAAATTGCATATTGCTTTTTTTATCAAGTTCACCTTCCTTAAATACATTATTTATATGACGCGAGACAACAGATTGATCGCGTTGAAACAACTCAGTAAACTGCATTTGATTCAGCCAAACCGTATCTTCAGAAAAATGTACTTCCACTGAAGGTAGTCCTTTTTTTTGTTGATATATCTTTACGGATAATTTATCGTTTTTATTTTGTTTCATAGTTTATTCCATCTTTCTCAATTTGCTATCTATAGCAACCTGTTCCAAAATGGAACAAGTTGACTTTTTTTAAAGATACAATACTTTGAAATTAATAACTTCTAACGTGACTAATTCAATAAATTCATTTTATTTAGTATTAGACCAGGGTACTTCCTCGTCTAAAATATTTTTATTTGATGAGGAACAAAACATTGTCTTTTCCGATCGAGAAAGGCATCATCTTCATCGTCCGCAAGAACATCATGTTGAAAGTAATCCAATAGATATTCTCAATGCTTGCACTAAACTGATTTCATCGGCAATTAGCTTTACTAAAATTAAAAAAGGTAAAATTGTTAGTATGGGAATGGCGGTACAACGCTCTACCTTTTTATTTTGGGATAAGCAAAATTTAAAACATTACACACAAGCAATTAGCTGGCAAGATAGCCGCGCTCAAAAAGAATCAGATGCATTTAAGAGCTCTACCAATAAAATTCACGAGATTACCGGTGTTCCACTTAGCGCACATTTTGGTGCGCCAAAATATATTCACCTTACAAAACACGAGACCACATTAAAACACAAAACCGAAAATGATAGACTGTGGTTTGGTCCGCTAAGTGCCTATCTAACACATTCGTTTACCAGAATTCCTGCCGTGGATGAATCAATCGCCGGGCGCTCCCTGCTTATGAATCTTAATAAAATAGCATGGGATCACGAATTATGTTCTCTATTCGGTATACCTATAAACTGCCTACCGCCGCTTAAACCAACCGTTCACAATTTCGGTTTAGTAGAAATCGACAATATACAAATTCCACTTAATTGCGTGATCGGAGATCAGCAAGCAGCATTATTAGGGCAGGGTGGGAGTACGCCAGGAACACTTGCTATGAACTTTGGCACATCCGGCTCGGTCCAATATAATGCCGGTGCAAGACCAAATCGCGTTTCAGGATTATTGAGTAATGTGTTATACTCAACTTCATCAACACGCAATTATTTGTTAGAGGGAACAATTAGCGCAAACAGTTCACTTTTTTATTGGCTCGAGAATGAATTAAATATTCCGCACAGTAAAATGCGATGGGATGCCCGTTGCAAAAAGACAACCACAAAAGGTGTTTTAATTCCTGGATTTACCGGAATCGCCGCACCATATTGGGTTGACGGTTTTAAAACTGTTTATCACAATTTAGATGGCGCATCAGATGATGAGATTATTAGAGCAGGTATGGAAACAATTGGATTTTTAGTGCATGATATTTACAAACCAATCGTAGATAAAACTAAATTAAAACCTAATTTAATCACTGTAAGCGGGGGCGGTGCAAGAGATCCATTACTGCAATTTATTGCTGATTTACTTCAAGTAAAGATAGGTCATACAACATTAAAAGATAGAACTGCACTAGGTGTATATAAATTGCTAAGATTGTCGGACAAAAAATATTTTACGGACGAATCCGTTGAATGTAATAAAATTTTCAGTCCAAAAATGGACAGCTTAATTCGTGAAAAAAAACTAAAGAATTGGCGAATCGCACTTAATAAAATTCTATAATATTTAGATTTTTATTATCGGATCATCCAAGCTTTCTACAATCAAATCTGCACCGGCTTTTACTATATCATCGTACCATTCTTGTCTTCGGCAAACGACTATTGATTTACATCCATTAACTTTTGCAGCAATTGCATCTTCCGGTGTATCACCAACTAATACTATTTCATCGAACTCATAAGTTTTACCCAACATTTTTTGCGCACGATTTTGCGCTACAATTGGTAAATCATTACGTGTTTCGCCATCATCGCCAAATGCACCGAAAGAAAAATGTTTCATTAGATCAAATCGTCCTAATTTAATTTGTGCACCACGCTTTACATTTCCTGTAAGCAATGCTAAGGATAAACCATTTTCTTTAACCTTATGGACAAGATTCAAAGCGTCTTCAAATACAAATGCTTCTTTTGATTCTAAATAAGTATTTTCAAATAATATCAAATAATCATTAATAATATTATTTATTACTTCAGTTATGTCACCATCTGTTCCACTTTTCTCTAAAGCGTTTTTTACTATTAATCTATCTGTCATTCCCGCAACATCTTTAATCTGTAAGTTTGGTGGAATACCTGTAAAATTTTCAATTGCCTGATTAATCGCTTTGCGGGCAGACGGCCCCGGAGATAAAAGTGTACCGTCAATATCAAATAAAAAGAGTTTTTCCGTCATTTTATATTATCATCTGCAATTATCGAGTCATCATCGCAAAGTAACGCAATCCGATTCCTAACATCATCTCTCAATTCCTCAACAGACATTTTTTGATAATACTCTTTCTTTACGGGCATTCCAATTTTTACAGTAACTATCCCAAGATATAACCGCCAATCATTTCGTTTCTTGGAATTGTATGCTCCCATTATTCCAATTGGAATAATGGTAATCCCCGTATTTAAAGATAGATGAAAAGGACCTTTTTTAAATTCGCCCATCTTTCCTGTAAGAGTTCTTGTTCCTTCTGGAGAAATTAAAAACGATGTCCCTTTTCTTATTTCATCTTCGGCTAATGTTAAACTATATATTGCCTTTTCTAAATTTTCCCGCACTATAGGAATTGCACCCAAACGTTTAATTAGCCTACCCCAAATTGGCCATGAAAATTGAAAATCACCGCCGACAGCCGAAATATATTCTTTTACTGCACCCGCTACTAGAAATTGGTCTAACATGGACTGATGATTAAATAAATATAAATGTGGTCCATTCCTTGAATCAGGTATTTCACCTTCTACTTTGATTATTTGTCCCGCGCTCAATAATATAAAACGACACAAGAATCTTGCCAAACGATTTAACCGTTTAGGTGATATGAATAACGATGCAAACAAGTATGTCCCCGCAGAAATAACAAAAGTGATTAAAGCGAATGGCCAAATAACAATCGCAATTATGGAACTGCTAATATTTTTAAGAAAATTTCTCACTAATTACTTCGAGAACTAACCTACTTTAGTTCCATTAGGAATATTTTTCTGTGGTTCAAGCAAGACTACAGCCCCGTCCTTACTATTTGCTCCTAACACCAACACTTCCGAAGTTACTCCAGCAATTTTTTTCGGTGATAGATTTACAACAGCTATAATCTGTTTCCCGGTCAAGTCACTAGGTTGGTATAAGTCTGTAATTTGAGCGCTTGATTTTTTAATTCCTAATTTACCAAAGTCAATTTCAAGTAGGTAGGCAGGCTTTTCGGCGTTTATTAATGATTCAACCTTAAGGATTGTTCCAATTCGCAAATCAAGTTTACTAAAATCTTCAATATTGATCATTTTTAATCCAATAATACTTCGTCTTTATAATCTGGAACAAATGTATTCCAACCTGTTTTATCTTTTAAATATTTACCGAAATGCATTGCAGCCTCTTCTTCGCCATGCGTAATAAATACCCGTCGTGGGGCTTTTTTTATATTTGCCACCCAATCGAATAATTCATCTTTTCCGGCATGAGCGGAAAATCCTTCTATTCTTCTCACTTTCATCTTCATCGGAAATTTCTTTCCGAATAATCTTATTTCTTCGGCACCATCTAATATAATCCTACCCAAAGTCCCGATTGCCTGATAACCAACAAATAGTAACGTGCTTGCCGAGTCGGTAATATTATTAGCAATATGATGTTTTACTCTACCACCGGTACACATTCCCGATCCTGCAATAATAATTGAAGTCCCACGAATGTTATTAACTGCTTTAGATTCCTGAACAGTATTTACATATCTTAAATTGGCAAATGCAAATGGCGA
>JAUXHY010000257.1 GCA_030621275.1 bacterium
TAACTCAAGTAAGAAAGAAATCGAAGTTGAATAATTTCAATATCAAGAGTATTTGAAAAATGGTCAAATAGAGAAAGGTACTATTATTGAAAATATATTTCACGGAGAATTTAAAATCCCACAAAATATTGATACAAATTATGGTACAATTGAAAATGCAGAACGATTTTTCGTTTCACTACCGTTATTGGATCGTGAAACAATGGAGGAATGGGATGATTACAATTTAGAATATAATTTTAAGGAAAAAACTGCTGATTGGACGAGTTATTTAATTAATATGTTACCGTGGATTGTGCTTATTGGATTTTGGATATTTATTATGCGTCGTATGCAGGGTGGTTCCAGCGGTGGTATGAAAAATGTATTCAATTTTGGGAAAAGTCGTGCTACAGCAATGACTACTAATCTACCAAAAGTGAATTTTTCCGATGTTGCAGGATGCGTAGAAGCTAAAGAAGAATTATTAGAAATTATTGATTTTTTAAAGCATCCAAAGCGTCTTCAGAGATTAGGTGCTGAAATTCCCAAAGGAGTATTATTATTAGGAGCACCTGGAACAGGGAAAACATTATTAGCACGGGCTGTTGCTGGTGAAGCGGGAGTGCCATTTTTTAGTTTAAGCGGAGCGGATTTTGTGGAAATGTTTGTTGGGGTTGGAGCTTCTCGTGTGCGAGATTTATTTGACCAAGGTAAAAAACAAGCTCCCTGTATGATATTTATTGATGAGTTAGATGCAGTGGGCCGTCAGCGAGGAGCGGGCTTAGGCGGCGGGCATGATGAACGTGAGCAAACTCTAAATGCGTTGTTAGTTGAATTAGACGGTTTTGAAAAGAATGCTAATGTAATTGTTATGGCAGCTACAAACCGTCCTGACGTGTTAGATAAAGCATTATTGCGTCCTGGAAGATTCGATAGGCAAGTTGTAGTTGACGTTCCTGATTATCGAGGTAGATTAGGGATATTGCAAGTTCATGCAAAGAAAATTATATTAAATAAACGTAAAGTTGATTTAAAATCTTTAGCTAAAGGCACACCGGGTTTAGTTGGTGCTGATTTAGCAAGTATTGTCAATGAAGCTGCACTTTTAGCGGCACGAAAGAAAAAGAAAGCGGTTGATATGGATGACTTAGAGGATGCAAGAGATAAAGTTATGATGGGAGTTCAACGGAAAAGTGTAATCTTATCTGAAGAGGAAAAGAAATTAACGGCTTATCATGAAGCAGGACATGCTTTGGTTGCTTCAAAAATTGAAGGAGCCGATCCAGTGCATAAAGTAACGATAATTCCACGTGGACAAGCTTTGGGAATAACAATGCAATTGCCACTTGATGAAAAACACGGATATTCCAAGAAGTATATTGAAGGACGCTTAACGATTTTACTAGGTGGTAGAGCTGCTGAACGAAAAATTTTCAATGAACTGACTACAGGAGCAGGCAACGATATCGAACAAGCTACTTCTATTGCTAAAAAGATGATATGCGAATGGGGCATGAGCGATTTGCTTGGTCCTATGACCTTTGGAAAGAAAAATGAAGAGATTTTTCTTGGTCGAGAAATTCAATCGCATCGTGATTATAGTGAAGCCACAGCTAGAATGATCGATGAAGAATTAGTGAAGATCATTCGAACTGCACAGAAAAGAGCACACGGGATACTTGATGAACATGAGAAAATATTACACCTATTAGCTGAAGAATTAATTAAACACGAAACGATTGATGAAGCTGATATGAAACGGATTTTATCAGGTAAGAAAGTGATTCGTCGCAGGAATAGTGAACAGCAAATTGTAAGTAAGACAAAGCCATCTGCGAATAAAAATATTCATAAATCAAAGATAATAGTTAAGAAACCAAATATAAAAAGCAAACCTAAGATCAAAACTACATCTTCCTGAAAAAAATAAAATATACTTTGTTGGTGTATCAAAATACGATATGAAAATCGACAGTTTTAATACTTGGTTAAAAGATGATAACCGAAAAACGTTGATCATGGGTATTTTGAACGTCACGCCTGATTCATTTAGTGATGGTGGGCAGTATATTAATTCTCAAAAAGCAATTGACTATGCTTTGAAGATGGAAAATGAAGGTGCAGATATTATTGATATTGGTGGAGAATCAACCCGACCGGGAGCAAAAACGGTTACTATTGAAGAAGAATTAAATCGAGTGATTCCTGTTATTAAAGGTATTAGAAAAAAATCTAATATTATTATTTCAATTGATACTTATAAATCTAACATTGCCGATAAAGCAATTACTGCCGGAGCTAATATTATAAATGATATAAGTGGATTGCGATTCGATCGGGACATGATTCAATTAGCGAATAAACTGCAAGTACCAGTAATAGTAATGCATATGTTAGGAAATCCTCAAAATATGCAGGATAATCCTTTATATACAGATTTAATGAAAGAATTAATTTTATTTTTCCAGGGAAGAATTGATTTAATGACATCCAATGGAATTTCGAAAAATAATATAATCCTTGATCCAGGTATTGGTTTTGGTAAAACAGTTGATCATAATTTTACTATAATACGTGAGCTAAATCAGATAGTGGAATTAGGATTTCCGGTATTAGTTGGTCCATCGCGTAAATCATTTATTGGACAAACATTAAACTTGCCACCGGATAAAAGAATTGAAGGAACTGCCGCAGCAGTTACAGCTGCGATAATGAATGGTTCGTGCATAATACGCATCCATGATGTGAAAGAAATGTTACGTGTTGTTAAGATAACAGAACGAATCTGCAGTATTACTTAATATTTATGAGTTTGGAATTACAATAATATTGGTGTAAAATAACGAATTAGAGAATAAATAATAAACTATAAGAATTA
>JAUXHY010000011.1 GCA_030621275.1 bacterium
TATTATGAAAGACGGAAATCAAATTCTTGAACAGATAAAATTAATACAAGAGAATGAATCAAATTTAAATTTAAAAATTAGTTTAGCGACAAATGCACCAGTCTGCAGTAAAACAACAGCGTTTTTAATGAAAAATGGAATTGATATTTTATCATTAGAAAAACATTAGTAGATGAATTCGGTAAAAGAAATATTATTTAACAGAAACAAGGAAATCTCGCGCAATGTCATTGGGCTTGGTCTGCCCGTAATTGTGAGCAATCTAAGTCGATCTTTAATGAGTTTAGCAGATATGGCAATGGTTGGAGGGCTTGGCGCGGCAGCCCTTGCTGCAACAGGCATGGGTTCTATGTTGATGTGGACGCTACTTAGTTTTGGCATCGCCTTGCGGACAGCAACGCAGACTGTTTCATCGCGAAGGTTAGGTCAAAAAATCTATCCCGAATGCGGAACCGCACTACACAACGGACATCTTTTAGGAGCAGCAATTGGGATTCCGATAGCACTGTTGGGATATCGCTTTGCGGATAAAATAATACCATTGTTTTTAGATGATCCCGAGGTGGTTAAGCTATGTGTTGAATACTCATCAATAGTGTTCCTCGGCACAATTTTCACAATGTTTGGGTTCGTGTTTCAGGGTTTTTTTACAGGCATTGAGCGCACAAAAATCCACATGAACGTAACGGTTGTTGCCAACATAGTAAATGTTTATCTAAACGCCGGGTTCATTTATGGCCGTGAAGGAATCGTGGAAATGCTTAGTTCCGTTAAGGGCTTCGATTTGTCCTGGCTCGGGTATTTATGGTCGTGGTTTCCTTTCCCGCAGATGGGAGTTAGGGGCGCCGGACTGGCAACGCTTTTAGCATCACTCTGGATGGCAATTCATTATTTTTTATACTTGTTTGCACCGTCGATTCGTAAAAAATATGGTGTTTTCTCGTTCCGCTTAAATATGGCGATGATGAAACGGCAGCTAAAGTTAGCACTTCCGCAAGGCTCGCAGGAAATGTTGGTAGTGTTAGGGTTTGTAGTTTTCTATAAGATTGTTGGTATGATTGGCACTGTAGAATTAGCAGCCACAGAAGTTGTATTTACGATTCTGCACACATCTTTCTTGCCTGCCGCCGGAATAGGACAGGCTTGTGCAACGCTTGTCGGAAAATATCTTGGCGAGAAAGATATGAATAAAGCAGAAACCAGTATAATTGAAAGTATTCGTTGGTCGTTGACAATTATGGGCTCAATTGGTGTGATCTTTGTAGTCTTTCCACATTATATATTACCGGTTTTTTCAAACGATCCCGAAGTAATTAGAATCGGTACAATCGCACTAAGGCTGGCGGGCTTTATTCAAATTGCCGATGCCGTTGGAATGACGCTATGGTTTGCACTCTCGGGCGCAGGAAACACTTTTTTCCCGGCACTAACAGAAGCCCTGGTTGTATGGTTGGTCTTTTTACCGTTTAGTTATTTTACAGGAATTTATCTTGGCTGGGGCTATATTGGTCCGTGGATAGGTGTTGGAATTCACCAAACATTGTTTGCTGTTATTCTCTCTTGGAAAACGCTTAAGGGAGATTGGAAAGAAATAGAGGTTTAACGTTAGCAGCTATAGATTTTTCTTATAGCATTTAAATTTGGTTTTATTTCACCATTTTGCAATTCCACAATTTTTTCATTAACCTGTTTAAATTCATCTAAAGTAAGGATTTCTTCTTTGTATAGTTCTCGTAAAAAGCTATGGACGTTTTTATTGTTTTTCATAGAATTAGAATCATAGCTTGATGCAACAATATTACGATAACTATTATTACCACCCTCACTCATTGCAATAACATGATCAAGATAACAAGATTCTAAAGAAAGTTTCTTTCCTGTATAAAAACATCTATAATTTTCTCTTTCTAATATTATTTCGGCATATTTTCTATCTTTATAAAAATCAATGTTTTCTATATTGATTTCAATGTCGTCTTCATCTTTTATTAAGCCGTTTATTTCTGATGGTAAATACAAATATAAAAGCGTGCCTTTATGTGATTTTTCAACTATTTTTAGTACGCCTTTTTCTTCTAAACTCCTTAATTTGATCATTCTCTGTCTGCCCGAAGGTTTTGTTTTTTTTTGTCCTTGACCATAACCAATATCGGCACTTCTTGTTGAAAAATACATTTCTCTTAGCCCGATTAAATATGTATGTCTGAATACATAATGATAAATAGCTTGTTCATAAGTGTCCAGAATTGGAACCAAATGATCTTGAATTTCAATCAAAATTTCTTTTAAATCTTCTTTCATATTAATGAATTTATTCTTGCATTCTGTCTAAACCAAACCTGATAAAATTTACTTATAACGTCTCAATATGCCATTGCGTGTATTACGTAAATGTCTACATGTTGTATGAAAAAGTATATTTCATTTTAAATATTCCAAACTATTCACTATAAGAAATCTTTACCTCAGGACCATTCTGTTTCAACAAATCCTTTGTTTTACAATTTAGGATAGTTGCCGCCGCACGCAATCCTGTTCCTATAACACCCGCCACACCGTGGGACAAGGTACTTGCACCGCATAAATACAGATTTTGTATCTCAGTTTTTGTATTAAAACCAAACGGACCCATCTGTTTTTTAATTTTATCAGTTCCGTAAATATTTCCGTTATGGGAATTAATATAATGAGCATTGGTCAGCGGAGTTGCCAAGTCCTTAAACACAACGGATTTTTTAATGCCGGGAACATGATTTTCAAGGAAGTTTAACATTCGTTCCATAATCTCAGCTTTAAATTTATAATAATCGGCGGAACGCTCACCCACTGGCTCATTCTTCCATTTATCAAACGCTGTATGATTTGCAAAACAGAAAGCTTCAATAGTATGAACACCATTTTTCATTTTACTCGGGTCTTTAAGTGTCGTGATTGTCATAAACATTGCAGGGGGACTATTATAAACAGCATAATCGGTTTGACCTAATGAATATATTTTATCAAGATCAGAATGGTCGTAGTACCAATAATTGCCGGAGTCGTAGCCCATGCTTTTTAGATCAAGATCAACCGCTAAAAACAAACTAAGGCTCGAGGTGGAATAACGAACCTTATTCAATTTTTTATTGAGTTTGTTTGTTAAATGTTCAGCGCCAATCATTTTATTAAAAGTCGTTTCCGGGTCAGTATTGCTGATGATATTTTTTGCATACAATTTTTCGCCATCACCGATTTCCACACCAACAGCCACGTCGTTTTCAATGATAATTTTATTGACAGGTGTGCTTAATCTAATTTCTCCGCCAGAACGTTTTAGCGCTCGAATAAATGCCCGAGGAAGTACATAGGCACCCCCGCGCGGATAATATCCGCCATTAAAATAATGTCGCATAATTCCGGTTTGAACAAGTGAAGACACTTTTGATGGTGGTAAGCCATGATCGCCGGACTGGCTCAATAAAATCGCACGCAGAATGGGATCTTTAACATAGTGATTAATCAGTGCACCCCCGGATTTCCAAAACCATTTAATAGAACCAAGTTTAGAGAATGGTATTTTACCGTGCGGTAAAGTACGCATCAATGAACCGATATCATCTATAGTTTTGAATAGCTTTTTAATACCATTGAATTCATCAGGAAAGCGCGTGATCAACCGATCTATATATTTTTCTTTGCCTTTTGGTATGTCGAACCGCTCATCGCCAATGAAAATATGATCAAAACTATCAGGATTTAATTCGAGAAATTCAAGGTCTTGCGATACACCAAGACCGCGAAAGATTTGGCTTAGATATTCTCCTGGATTTAATCCGCCAATGTAATGTACGCCCGGACTAAATCGGTAACCGTCAAGCGTAAAAGACTGTGTCCACCCACCTGGAGCAAAATGTTGTTCGCAGACCAAAACTTTTTGTCCTGCCTGCGCCAAAGCAACAGCAGCGGTTAATCCTCCCGCACCGGAACCAACAACTATAGAATCATATTTATTACTAGACATATAAACCCGTGTAATATTTTAAAAATTAGTGTAAAAAAACAACAAAAACACAGATAATTTATATTACAATCACTATCCAATATCTTTTGCAGACAGTAATATAGAAATTGTAAATTTAGTGCTCTATTAAGAGGTCGCTGTCTACTTTTGAAGACTAAATTTTAACAAGGATTTTATAATGAAAAGAAAACAAGTAACTATCGACGGAAATGAAGCTGCGGCATACGTAGCTCATAAGACAAACGAGGTCTGCGCAATTTATCCGATAACGCCATCATCTAACATGGGAGAATGGGCTGACGAGTGGTCTGCTTTAGGTATTAAAAATATTTGGGGAACAGTACCGCATGTTATAGAAATGCAAAGTGAGGGTGGAGCAGCCGGCGCTGTTCATGGTGCATTACAGACAGGAGCATTAACATCTACATTTACAGCTTCTCAGGGATTATTATTAATGATTCCTAATATGTTCAAAATTGCTGGTGAATTAACATCAACAGTCTTTCATGTATCGGCAAGAACAATAGCGACACATGCACTGTCTATTTTTGGTGATCATTCGGATGTTATGGCTGTACGTTCTACCGGATTTGCTCTTCTTGCGGCTGGTAATGTCCAAGAAGTTATGGATATGGCGCTTATTGCTCAGGCATCTACACTAAAAGCTCGTATACCATTCATTCATTTCTTTGAAGGATTTAGAATATCACATGAAGTACAAAAAATTGAGCAATTAAGCGAGGATGATATGCGCGCGTTGATAAACGACGACCTAATTATAGAACATCGCAAGCGCGGATTAAATCCGAACAATCCGGTTCTGCGTGGAACCGCACAAAATCCGGATGTGTTTTTCCAGGCACGCGAAATAGTAAATCCATTTTATGAAGCAACGCCGCAAATTGTACAAGAAACAATGGATGAATTTGCCAAAATTGTTGGTCGTAAATATAAATTATTTGAATACGAAGGAGCAAAGGACGCTGAAAGAGTAATAGTTATTATGGGGTCTGGTGCCGATACAGTACATGAAACAGTGGACTATTTAACCGGCAAGGGCGAGAAAGTTGGCATTTTAAAGGTTCATCTATACCGACCATTCTCAATGAAACATTTTATTGATGAACTACCAAAAACTGTAAATAAAATTGCTGTGCTCGATCGCACCAAAGAGCCGGGCAGTACTGGCGAGCCTCTTTATCTTGATGTTATGAATGCCTTTCTCGAATTAGTCGGTGCCGATAAAATGCCAAAGATTGTTGGCGGCAGATATGGTCTTTCGTCCAAAGAATTTACACCCGGCATGGTGAAAGGCGTTTTTGATTCTTTGAAAAAGGACAAACCGTTAAATCACTTTACTATTGGTATAAATGATGATGTTAGCAAGAAGAGCTTGGAATATGATAAAGATCTTTCTATTCATAAGGAAAATATGTTTAGGGGCATGTTTTATGGTTTGGGTGCCGATGGTACAGTTGGCGCAAATAAGAATTCAATAAAAATTATTGGAGAAACCACAGATTTCTATGCCCAGGGATATTTTGTATATGATTCAAAGAAATCCGGCAGTATGACGGTATCTCATTTACGGTTTGGAGAAGACCCAATTAGGTCTCCCTATTTAATTAACCGCGCTAATTTTGTTGCTTGTCATCAATTTGAATTCTTGGAGACCCAAGACGTCTTTAGACATATCGAACCCAAAGGTACGTTTTTACTAAATGCACCATACTCAACTGAACAGATCTGGGATAAATTACCTTTAAAAATACAAGAGCAGATTATTGAAAAGGAGCTCAAAGTATATGTTATTGATGCTTTAAAAGTTGCTAAGCAAACCGGTATGGGAGTACGGATAAACACGATTATGCAAACATGCTTTTTTGCAATATCGGGAGTGTTGCCGAAAGATGAAGCCATAAAAAGCATTAAACAATATATTAAAAAAACCTATGGTAAGAAAGGTGAAGAGATTGTTGCCAAAAACTACAAAGCAGTTGACGAATCACTTGCGAATCTCCACAGGTTGGAAATACCAAGTAAAGCAACAAGTGAAATAATGGAACACCCGGTAGTCCCGGAAGCCGCGCCTGACTTTGTAAAAGATGTGACAGCAAAAATCATTTCAGGATACGGTGATGATTTGCCTGTTAGCTCTTTTTCTGTAGATGGAACATGGCCAACAGGAACAACACAATGGGAAAAAAGAAATATTGCATCAGAAATACCGGTATGGGATCCGAATATTTGTATACAATGTAATAAATGTGCTTTTGTATGTCCGCACGGAGTAATTCGTCCTAAAGTATATTATAATGATTTATTAACTAAAGCGCCAGATACGTTTAAATCGACAAAAGTTAAAGGTCGCGAGTGGGAGGACGGCGAAGTATATACTTTACAGGTTGCACCGGAAGATTGCACCGGTTGTGGAATGTGTATAGAAGCCTGTCCCGTTAAAGACAAAACAGATACAAAGCGGAAAGCAATAAATATGGAACCGCAGTTACCATTAAGGAAAAGCGAGAAAGAGAACTGGGACTTTTTCTTGTCTTTGCCGGAAGTAAAAAGAGACAGAATTAAGCATGATAATGTTAAAGGCTCACAATTATTACAACCGCTGTTTGAGTTCTCAGGCGCCTGTACGGGTTGTGGCGAAACACCCTATGTTAAGCTTGCGTCGCAAATGTTTGGCGATAGAATGATAATCGCAAATGCGACAGGATGTTCATCAATTTATGGCGGCAATTTGCCGACTACTCCTTGGACAAAAAATAGTGATGGTCGTGGACCAACGTGGTCAAATTCACTGTTTGAAGACAATGCCGAATTTGGACTAGGTTTTCGCCTAACGATTGATAAACATATGGAAAACGCTAAAGAACTCTTAATAATTCTTAAGCAAAAAATAGGATCGGAGCTTGTAAACGAAATATTAAATGCAGATCAATCAAATGAAAAAGGAATATTTGAGCAGAGAGAAAGAATTGAGAAGCTCAACAAGACACTGTCAGGATTCGTTTCGTCAGAAGCAAAACAACTATTAAGCATTTCAGACAATCTTGTGAAAAAAAGTGTATGGATTATGGGCGGTGATGGTTGGGCATATGATATCGGCTACGGCGGACTTGATCATGTTTTTGCGTCGGGCAGAAATGTCAACATCCTGGTTTTGGATACTGAAGTTTATTCAAATACAGGAGGACAATCCTCAAAATCAACTCCACTTGGAGCAGTAGCGAAATTCGCAGCAGCAGGAAAACCGACCGGCAAAAAAGACTTGGGAATGATGGCAATGAACTATGGAAATGTATATGTTGCCCAAATAGCAATGGGCGCAAGTGACGTGCAAACCGCCAAGGCGTTTCAAGAAGCGGAATCTTACAACGGACCATCAATGATTATTGCATATAGCCATTGCATAGCGCATGGCATTAACATGCAATATGGACTTGATCAACAAAAAGCAGCCGTTGAGAGTGGGCATTGGATTTTATACAGATATGATCCGCGCAGAAGAGACAGCGATAAGAACCCATTACAAATTGACTCAAAGGCTCCGTCCATTCCTCTCGCAGATTATATTTATAAAGAAACGAGATATAAAATGCTGACAAAAAGCATGCCAGAGCGCGCAAAGAAACTGTTACATGAGGCCGAAGAATTTGTGAAACAAAGGTGGAACAAATATCAGGAAATGGCAAAAACAAGTGCACAATCACAGGCATAAGGAAAAACATTATGAGTCTAAAAACAAAATATTTAGGATTTGATTTAGAGAACCCTTTGGTTCCCTCTGCCTCGCCCCTTTCACGTGATATAGACAGTGCCAAGCAATTGGAAGACGCAGGTGCGCCGGCGCTGGTAATGTATTCATTATTTGAAGAAGAAATATATCATGAAGATGCAGAACTTGACCACTATCTATCGCACGGGAGCGAAAGTTTCTCTGAATCCCTTTCATATTTTCCCGATCATCACGAGCTTATTTCGGGACCGGACGAATATCTTGAACAAATTAGACGATTAAAGGAAAATCTTGATATCCCGATAATTGCAAGTTTAAATGGTGTCTCTTTGGGTGGATGGACTGAGAAAGCAAAGCTTATTGAGAAAGCAGGAGCGGATGCACTTGAATTAAATGTTTATTATTTACCAACGGAGGCAAAACAATCGGGAACTGAGGTTAAAAACATTTATATTGATATTTTAAAAACAGTTAAAGAAAATATTTCCATACCGGTTGCTATGAAAATTGGCTACGCTTTCAGCGCTCTTCCGTCTTTCTCTCAAAGAATTGAAGAAGCCGGGGCAAATGCTCTTGTTCTCTTTAATCGCTTTTATCAACCTGATATAAATCTTGAAAAGCTTGAAGTTGAACCATCCCTTTCTTTAAGCGACTCTGATGAAATACGGTTACCCTTAAGATGGATTGCTGTACTTAGAAAGCAACTACAGTTATCATTGGGAGCAACTAGTGGTGTTCATACAGCACAAGATGTTTTAAAATTAACAATGGCGGGAGCTGACGTTACATTTATGACTTCTGTGCTTTTAAAACATGGACCAAAACATATAACTAAGCTAAAACAAGAACTTCATCAATGGATGGAAGAACACGAATACGAAAGCTTAGATCAAATGCGTGGATGTATGAGCATGGAAAACGTGAATGACCCCGGCGCTTTTATGAGAGCAAATTATATTAAAACGCTTAAAGAGTATCAACATAATATCTGATAAATATTTAGAACATTTTTTTTTCATAAAATTTGTCATGAAATAACAAAGTCATTAGTTATTTTCTTTCTGTTTAATATAAACTAACTTTGTGGATATAAACCCGATTTAGGATTTACAATGATTGAAAAAAATAATCATTTTGATGTAGTTGTAATTGGTTCAGGTCCGGGCGGTTATGCCGCCGCCTTTAGAGCTGCTGATTTGGAAAAAAGTGTTGCCCTTATTGAAAAAGACGATGTTCTTGGAGGCGTTTGTCTTAACAGAGGTTGCATTCCATCAAAAGCATTATTGCACATTTCACAAATTATTGAAGAAGCACGTGAGTTTGAAGGGAAAGGCGTTAAGTTTAATTCACCTAAAATTGAATTAGAAAAAGTACGAGACTGGAAAAATGAAGTAGTTGGAAAACTGAACAAGGGAATTGCACAAATGGCTAAGGCTCGTAAGGTCCAGGTCTTTACTGGGGTGGCAGAATTTAATTCAAAAAATGAAATTGCTATAAAAAGTGAAGATAAATTAGAAATGATTACTTTTGATAATGCTATAATTGCAACGGGCTCTCGTTCAATATTAATTCCGAGCATTCCGAACGATCACCCATCAGTTATGACCTCAAAAGAAGCTCTGCAACTAGAAGAAATTCCTAAAACACTACTTGTAATTGGCGGAGGATACATTGGGCTTGAGATGGCAACTGTCTATAATTCTTTAGGGTCGCAAGTTACGGTAGTTGAAATGTTGGATTCTTTATTACCCGGAGCCGATAAAGACATTGTCCGACTTTTACAACACAAGCTAAAGAAAGACTTTCATCAAATTATGGTCAAATCTAAGGTGGTTGCGGTTAAGCCGAATAAGAATAAAACTCTTTCTGTAAAGATTGATAATAATGGTAAAACAATAACTGAAAAGTTTGATAAAGTATTAGTATCTGTTGGACGAAAACCAAATACTGAGAATCTCGGCTTAGAAAAAATTGGTGTTCAACTTACCGAACTAAGTTTTATTAAAGTTGATGAAAAACAAGAAACTAATGTTAAAAATATTTATGCAATCGGTGATGTTGCCGGAGAACCAATGCTTGCCCATAAAGCAACACACGAAGGTAAGGTCGCGGCAGAAGTTATCGCAGGTCTGCCAGCGGCGTTTGATGCTAAAAGTATTCCGGCTGTAATCTTCACAAATCCGGAAATTGCCTGGACAGGATTAACAGAAACTGAGGCGCAAGCCAAAGGAATCAATTACAAAAAAGCAGAATTTCCTTGGGGCGCCAGCGGAAAGGCGATAGCAACCGGACAGTCAATTGGGAAAACCAAACTTCTTTTTAATTCTGATAATGGTAAGCTTTTGGGTGTTAGCATTGTAGGAGCTCACGCCGGAGATATTATTTCGGAAGGTGCACTAGCTATAGAAATGGGAGCTGATGCTAAGGATATTAGTTTGACAATTCATCCGCACCCTACCCTATCAGAAACATTCGCAAATGCTGCTGAGGTTTTTACTGGCACGGTAACAGACCTTTACATTCCCAAAAGAACCAAGTGAGTAAAAAGAACCAAGGTTGGCGTTTTTGGGGAATCGGACCTTTTGGAGCTATTATTACAATCCTGATTTGGTTTGTTGTGTACTATATTGAGAGCATTTTGCAAGTTCCCAAAATGATGATTCACCCGACTTTTCGAATTGTACTTATGGCAATTTTTATGAGTGACGCTTTATATTTATTAATAGGTGGAAATTATTATTTAGGGAAAAGTGGTCGCGGAAAAGAAATTGCTAAACAAGGTCCATTTCAATTTATCAGACATCCAATTTATAGTGTATGGATTTTCTCTTTTACCGGGCTTTTGGCAATGATTTTCTATTCATGGGCATTAATTATTTCCGCAATACCAATATCGTTTGTTTGGTCGTGGCTGGTTCAGCGTGAAGAGACTGATATGCTTAATAAGTTTGGAGATGAATATATACTATATATAGAACAAACCGGACAGTTTTTACCCTCTTGGCATGCAATGAAAGAAAATATGAAAGATAATAAATAAAGGCATTCTAAGTAGAGACGTAGCATGCAACGTCTCTACTTTACTCAAATATTGTAGGTAAAACGGGATTATTTAAATGTGCCAATATATCGTTTATATGTTTTTTATTGGTTCGGGCGGTTGATAGTTTTGGTAGGTCTTCAAAATTAAAGTAATTAACAGCAATGGTTTCAACGCTGGTTTTAAGTGTACCGCTGATCTTTTCACAAAGAAATACAATTTTATAAGCATGAAAGAGTTCTAAGTGGCGACCATCTCGATTCCCATCATAAACACCAATAATTTTATTTGGAACAACATTTAATCCAGATTCTTCTTTAGTTTCGCGAATAATTGCTGTCGCAGGAGATTCGCCTACATCAGCCCACCCGCCCGGCATTGCCCATTTGTTATCAGTTTTTTCTTGTACGAGTAAAATCTTGTTATCTTTAATAATTGCAGCACGGATATCTACTTTTGGTGTAGCGTAACCGGGATGAGCCAAGAAATTTTCTGTTAGCTCTTTTTTGCTAATATCAGAATGTGATGCAGTAATTTCTGCTGCGATTTCAGTTAATCTAGTGTAGCGTTGAGTGTCATATTCAGATTCACTAAACGCAAGTCCGGTTTGGCATATTTGTTGAATTTCTCGTGCCCACTCCAGCCATTTTGGTATAGATTCATTTTTCATATTATTAAGACCGTAAATACGATGCACCATTCACATCAATTATGCAACCGGTAAGAAAATCAGTTCCTTCGGATGCCAAGAAGACAACAGTTTTGGCAATTTCTTCTGGCTTGGCTACGCGACCAATCGGACTTTGGTTTAATATTTCTTTTTTTCTTTCACCTGTTAAATGTGGACGCGCCATCGCAGTTTCAACAAATCCCGGAGCGATTGTATATACAAAAATATTATGAGGTGCTAATGCAATAGCAAGCGATTGACCCATTGAGTTCAGTCCGGCCTTACTTGCACCGTAAGCGGGAGCAGTTGGCTCGCCCCGGAAAGCACCACGCGATGAAATATTAATAATTTTACCGCCACCTTGTTTAATCATTTCTTTTGCAACACGAAAAGTAAGATTTGCCGGACCCATCAAATTTGTATTAATAGTTTTATTCCAGGCAGATTGCCATTCGGTAAAATTAATTCTGTCTATTGGATGTTCAGTGTAAACACCGGCATTGTTGACTAAAATGTCAATTCTGCCAAAGATAGAAAGGGCTTGTTCTATAATTTTATCAATAGCGTTAGGATTTGTAAGATCGCCCCCAATAGTTACATGTTCTTTGCCGTTTAATTTATTGCAGAGACTCACAGCTTTTTCCTGCTGACTATTATAATGTATAATTATTTTAGCATCGGCATCGGCGAATTTAGCCGCGGTTACGGAACCAATTCCACCTGAAGCCCCGGTAATTAAAACAACCTGATCTTTCATATTATTATCCATTTTTATTGTTAAATTTAACCTTTATAAGAGTTGTGGGTCTAAGTAAAAAAGGGAGAAATGTAATGAAAAGGAAAACCATAATATTAGCAGTTGCATTTGTTATGTTTTCAATGATTGGCTGTGCAACAGCGCCACCGAGCGAAACAGTATTTGTTAAAAACTATAAACATCGCGTAGTGCGCGTAGTTCCGGTGACACACCATAAAGTAGTAACCGTCAAAGTTCATCATGTTGGACCACTTACAAATGCTGAAAGAGATGATTTAAGACACTGGTATAAACACAAGCATCACAGACCGCACCATAGCGTGAAAGTGGTTTTTATCAGA
This sequence comes from bacterium, assembly GCA_030621275.1. Lineage (GTDB taxonomy): Bacteria > Fidelibacterota > Marinisomatia > Marinisomatales > JAHJCW01 > JAHJCW01. Next base: position 12,557 of record JAUXHY010000011.1, read on the forward strand.
AATTAATTTAAAACACTAAGGGCTTGTACATTAGACATTCCCGGAGTGATCTTTTTAAGATAGAGCAGTTTTATAACTGCTCTATCTATTTCTGAATACTCAAGAACATCAGTCCACTCTTGATAAAAA
>JAUXHY010000133.1 GCA_030621275.1 bacterium
GTAAATCACTTGTCTTAGCTAATGTATGTTTTGGGATTTTCTTCCAAATTTTAGAAATTTGCCAATTAATTACATTTGATGATAAAATATCATCATTCAATTTTGAATTATTTACTGATGATTGGCTGTCGAAATTCATTGATATGGACATTTCACTATAATATTGATTATTATTTATTCCATCTGTTCCCGGAATTATTTGCATAGTTCCAACCCATAATCCGCGAAGTTTTTGAATCTGAATCCATTTTATTGATGCAGTACTGACCTTGTTTGAAATATTAATTAGACTTTTTTTATTCAACATCTGTATCTGTAATTCTGGATATTTGTCATTAGGTAAGCCAATAAGCACATGAATCGGCTTGAGATCATCAATTGATAGTGGATTGATAAAAACATGTAATTGCAACTGTTCTTGAGTAGAATGAATAACTGTAACCTTCGGTGCCGAAAATGCCATAGAGTAGAGGAGTGCAATTAATATTACTAACTTTGTATGCATGTGTTGTTGAATTTACTCAATCTTACTGAATTCAATATTGTAATAAATTAGATATATTATTAAAAAAGTTTTTTAATTTGAATAAAGGGAATAAATAACCGCAAAGAATTGTACAAGTTAAAAAAGCTAATCCATGAATTGATTATCATTTTATTAAACAATAAATTCAAATATAAATTTTAAGGAAAAAGTTATGTCTAACCTTTGGAAAGAAATAAAAGATAATGTTAAAGAATGGAGTGCTGCTGCCATTAAAAAAGCTGATGAAGTTAGCAAATTAGCAGTTGAAAAAACTGGTGATTTTACTAAAATCAGCAAGATTAAATTGGATATTCGTCAAACTCATAAAGATATTGATAATGTATTCGAAGATTTAGGACGTTATATTTATATGCAAGTTAAAGACAAAGACGTAACCAGTTTTAAGACGAATACCGAGTTTAATGATACAATTAAAAAAATTGATGGTTTCAAAATAAAAATTAAAAATTTTGAAAAAGAAATTGACAATATCAAAAAAGAAGTTGAGAAAGCTGAAGTAGTCGAAAAACCAAAAAAGACTGCTACTCAAAAAACAAAAACTCAACCCAAAAAAACAACTAAAACCGCAAAAAAACCACCAATAAAAAAATAATTATATTCATTGTTAATTGCAATATTTGAGTGGTAAAGCTATTGGATATTAATCTCAATTATTTTAATATCGAGTGATGTAATTAAAGTCAAATGCCTCAAAAGAATCATAAATTTATATTTCAAGCTGAAAGTGACCGACGTGTAAGACAGTGGCATTTTTCATTGAAACGCTTGTTAGTCCGGATCGGAGTCTTATCCGTAATTGTTATTGCTGCATTATATTTTTCAGCAGATTGGCTGACCAGTATCTTATATAATACCAAGTTAACCGAGATGCAGAGAAATTATTCTAATTTGTCATCCACTGTTGTCAAATTGCATAATCGAGTTGAAACTCTTAATTCGCAAATGTTACTTATTGAGGAAAAAGATAAAGCAGTACGAACCTATGCTGATCTTCCGGAAATTGATGAAAGTGTACGTGAATTAGGTATTGGTGGAGTCGTAGTAAATGAAAATACCAAAATTGATAATTTGCTTCCTGGTTTTACGTCAACAATAACTTCCTTGGAGATGGATATTGATGCACTCACAAGAAAAGTTAAATTGGAATTGTCTAGTTACGAAGATATATATGATAAAGTTCAAGATAATTCCGACCGTATAAAATCGATTCCTACAATTCGTCCTGTTAATGGAGGATATCTTAATGCCGGATTTGGATATCGTATTGATCCATTTGATAGAGTTAATCGCTTTCATTATGGGCAAGATATTACGGTAAAAACTGGTACACCAATTTATGCTCCTGCTGATGGAGTTGTAAAAAGTGCTAGATATATGGGAGGATTTGGTAAATCACTTAAGATTGATCACGGTTTCGGCTACACTACATTCTATGCTCATTTATCAAAGTTCAACATAGAAAAGGGTCAACAGATTAAACGGGGTGATATAATTGGTTATGTTGGGAATACAGGACGTTCCACCGGTTCACATTTACACTATGAGGTTCATTATTACGGGAAGCCTCAAAATCCTCTTGATTACTTTTTTAGCGGTTATATGAATTAACTTGCTATTTAGTATAATCATTTAATTTATAATATATAAAATCAAATTGAATAAAAGCTATTATATAGAGACATACGGCTGTCAAATGAATGTTGCAGATAGTGAATTAATTGATGGTATTTTGCAGCATGAAGGTTATAAGCAGACCCAAAATATTGATGAAGCAAATGCAATATTTATAAATACTTGTTCAGTACGAGATCATGCCGAAGCAAAAGTCCACTCGAGACTTGGCAATTTCAATCGGATAAAAAAAAATAAGCCGGAAGTCATTATTGGAATGTTAGGTTGTATGGCGCAAAATTTGAAAGAAGAAATTCTTGAGAACAAACCATATGTTGATATTGTACTCGGTCCTGACTCTTATAGAAAACTACCGGCGATATTGAAAAATCGATTAAAAGAGCAAAAACATATAGTTGATACTAAGCTTTCCCGTTTTGAGGTATATGACGGCTTATTTCCTAGTAGGAAAGAAGGAATTAACGCCTGGGTATCAATAATGCGTGGTTGCGATAAGTTTTGTACTTTTTGTATAGTTCCATTTACAAGAGGTCGGGAACGAAGTAGAAGTCCAAAAAGTATAATTCAAGAAGTTGAGCAAGCTGTTAATAATGGATTTGTTGAAGTTACTTTATTAGGACAAAATGTTAATTCATATAAATATGATAACATTGATTTTACTGACTTGTTAAAAAAAGTATCAGCTATTCCGGGTTTATTACGGTTAAGATATACTTCTCCGCATCCAAATGATGTTAATGAAAAATTATTGGAAGTGATGGCTGAGTCAGAAAATATTTGCAACTCTATTCATTTTCCTTTACAAGCTGGTTCGGATAGAACGTTAAAAAGGATGAATAGAAGATATACAAAAAAACATTTTTTAAAATATGCAAAAAAGATACATGATATCATTCCAGGAGTTGGTATAAGCACAGATATAATTGTCGGTTTCCCAGGTGAAACCGAGAAGGATTTCCAAGAAACATTAGAAGTGATGGATATTGTTAAATTCGATTCAGCATATACATTTAAATATTCAAGCCGTCCATATACAAAAGCTATTGAGTATGATAATCATATTGATGAAGATGTTAAAAAGGACAGGTTAGACAGATTAATTAAATTGCAAAAAAAACATTCATTATTTCGTAATCGTGCAATGATTAATCAAGTTGTGGATGTCCTTGTAGAAAAAGTGAGTAAAAAATCAGACGAGTACTGGAGTGGAAGAACGGATTCAAATAAGTGGGTGGTTTTTCAAAAAAGTACAGCAAATATTAAAGATATCATTCCTGTTAGAATTACTGCTGCGCATGGTGTAACTTTAAAGGGTCAAATAGAAGGGAAATAAAATGAAATTAATCAAAATGTTCGTTCTAATTATTGTGATTTTAGCACTAGTATTCTTTTTGATGCGCAATGATGATTGCGCGACAGTGAACCTTTTATATCAACAATATACTGATATAACTGTTGCCGTAATTATGTTAGTTTCGCTTGGTGTTGGACTTATAATTGGATTTCTAATGGCAACCACTTCAGTCCTTTCAGCAAAAAATACATCCAGGGTTCTACGTTCAAAAAATAAAAAATTGGTTGATGAATTAAATCTTTTACGAAATGTGCATATAGAAGAGGAACCTGCATCTGCTGATACCATCCAAGAGGCATAAATGGATCCAATCACAGTTATAATAGTAATTGCGATAATAGTTATCGCTATAGCGATGATATATTTGGTAAAATCGAAGAAGTCAGTTAGTATTGATGCATTGTATTCTGATGCGCTCAGCGCCATTTTAAAAGGCGATAATAAAGAAGCCGTTAAATTATTAAAGCAGGTAGTTAGTCACGATTCTGACAATATTGGTGCTTATCTTCAATTAGGTAATTTGTTAAGATCGGTAAATCCACAACAATCCGCTAAGATACATCAATCGCTCACAGTGCGACCGAAAATGAGTAAGTCAGTCAGCAAAGAAATTCACCAAGCTCTCGCTTTGGATTACGCTGAGCTATCAGATTATAAACGTGCAAAAATTGAAGCTGACATGGTGCTAAAATATGATAAAAACAATTTATGGGTGCATCAGTTTTTATTACAAATAGCAGAAAAACAATGTGATTGGGAGCAGGCTAGTAGGTTAGCTACCAAAGCACAAAAATTGACAGGTAATCGAGATATCCGTCAACTAGCTGAAATACAACTGCAAGCAGGCAATGATCAATTAGACAATGGTGAAGATAAAAAAGCATTACAACACTTTCAAAATGCTGTAAAACTTGATCCAATATTTAGTAAGCCATATCTGCATATTGGCAATATTTATGAAGATGAAAATAATTTAAAAAAAGCGATAATCAATTGGGAAAAATATATAATCAATGCACAAAATGGCGATGCTCAAATATATAAAAAAATTGAATCAGCATTGTTTGATTTAGGACGGTTTAGTGAAGTTGAGCAATTTTATTCAAGGATACTAGTTGAGAAACCTAATGATAAAAATGCAATCGTTAAATTATCTAACTTACTAAAAGATAAAGGTGATATTGAAGGAGCAATTAAATTAGTTGATAATGTAATCAATCAAAATAATGATTTAATTTCAGCTAGGATAATGAAAATAAAAATATTATTAGAAAAAGCAAATCCCGTTGATATAAACAATCAAATAGACG
>JAUXHY010000058.1 GCA_030621275.1 bacterium
GACCAAACCCACTAGGTCCTGTTCTGTCTCTTCCTGGCATGAATGCCTCCTCTATTTTGTTTAGTGTTAATACAACATCTGCCATGTCCAAAACCACCTGCAAGATTTAATAAGTTTGTAGAATCACAATCAGGGCAATTTGATAACGGTACACCGATATTTGTTCTAAACATATACCCACAATCAAAACATTTTATTATATTATTTCTAAAATGAATATTACCACCTTCGATAGTCAATAATTTACCGTGAATAATAAAATCTGCAATCTTCTTTCGAGCAATTTCTATTAATCTTGAGAACGTAGAACGTGATATATGCATTTCTTCTGCCGCTGCTTCGTGTGATAAACCATTATAATCAGCTAACCGCGTTGCCTCATATTCATCTAAAGTAAGCAAAACTTGCTTTAACGATATTCCCGCCACACCAATAGGTTTAAACTCTGAATAGAGAGGCGGTTCATTTACAATGCGATCATTTTTTGGACGTGGCATATCTTTTTATTTGTTATTTACACCGTGAATATAATGAACATATGTGCATAACTGCAAATAAAATATTTAGCAATATTAACTTTAATTATGATAGTTATATTGCAGTATATACAATATAAGTATTGTTATATAATAAAGCTAATCTGCAATATTATTCCTACGAGTGTTTTTGTACTTTTAACGGTTCATTTGGGTAGTACTTCAACACCTTTTTAAATACTTAAATATTTTTAGTTATTCTCCTTGGCGAATATATTCTATACGGGCAGTACCTTTATTATATCGTGGATCACCATCAGGATAACCCAAGGCTTCCCAATCCATTCGTGTAGTTCTTGTTTTACTATGACAGGCAGTACACTTAATCGTATTTTCTTCTGGTGCAACCATATGATTAATTTTCCACCACATCTCAGTCTCTACAAAAGTATATTTACCACTGTATTTTAAACCATATTCTTTCGCTCCATTTCGTGCAGCCTTATCCCAATCAAAATGTTTCCAATAACCTCCGAATACATGTGTCGGTAACAAATATTTATTAACTGCGTCAGCGATTTGTTTTCCACCATGAATGAAGAATGGATATATTTTTGCTTTTAAATCACTTTTATTACCAACGGGCGAAGTAATTTTATTTATAGAATCCAAATCAATTACATCACCAATTATCATATGTTCGGATTTACCGTTATACCAAGCATAAGAAGGAATTACATTTTTATCCCATATAGCATTTCCTTTTTTCTTATTATACATTGGCATTCTGTATTCATCAGTCTCTACTTCAATATCCTGTCCAGCAGTGGACCAATCCCAATACATTTTAGTGGGATTTTCTCGCGCAAATTCCGGTATATGGCAAGTTTGGCATGCTACAGATTTAGCATGATAATTCAATCTAGAGGATTTTAGATGTGGTTCGTCAGTATGGCAACCTTCACATGAAAGATCTCCTTTTTCAGTAGATACCGACATAAGATCTCCCGGAATTTGATGACCAATAGTTTCATGACACTCTGCACATGTAAAATCCAAACCTCCCATATGAACATCTAACTCGCGAGAAGGATTAATAAGTTCATTACCTAGATCACCATGTTTTACATTGTTTGCTCCACCTCCAAAAAAATGACAGCTTCCGCAAGCTTGTCTTGTGGGAATATCGCCAACTGATTGAGCAATTGCTTCAAGATCAGGTGGTTCATAGTAATTACCGCTGTTAGCAGGGAATTCCTTTCGTTCTGTCACAGGATATCCAGCCCCGGTTGGAAATTTTTTATAAGTTCCTGTCTGATCATGGCAAACAAGACAATCAATATTGGTCGGATCTGAAAAATCAAAACTGTCATCTTTCCAACCATATCCTGCGTGACAACTTGTGCAGCGCGCTTCATTTCCCTTTAATGTAATACAAAAATTATTAATAGTTGACTTTTTTCCCAAAACAACCGGTTCACTTTTGCCTGGAACTGCCATAGGCTTTGATTCCCAAGTCCAGTGTACATCTTGCATAAATGAATGAGCAGCATCTTCATGACATTCAAGACATGTCTCAGTTACCTCATGAACAGAATCAAAAGGTCCTTCAATATATTCAGAGTGATCTTCAACTGCCATAAGTATTGATGCTAAAATTAATAATATAGTTGTAATATTTTTATATTTCATAGTTGTATTCTATTGTTACTTTATTAAAAGGATTTAAATATTGTAAAGATTAATTATACTAAATTAAATACAAATAATGATTAGATTGGTAAATAAAATAATTATAAGTTTTCAATTATAATCTTTCTTAATTCATCATTATAAGTCCAGTTTGACGTCAACAGATCATCTATATAAGTTGTAATATACGCAATCTGCATTTCTATCGATTGATCTCCCCATCCTTCGAATAACGGCGACAAGGGATAATAAACAGTACTCTTAGGATTCCAATAGCCCCATATATTCTTGTAGGAAAAATACGTATAGTGTATCCCATGTTCGTTCATGACCTTCATTATATCACCGGTCCATTTTAAAGCACTTTCATCCTCTATGCATGGTAAATTGATTGCACCAAATTCGCCAATATATAACGGACGATCAGCAACTTCATCGAGCAAGAGAAAATTATCAACCATATCAATTAATTCACTTTCTGAATAATAGACGGCATCCAGATGGCATTCTTCGACGGGTTCTTGGAAATCTTCATAATAGTGAAAGCTCAACATTAGATTATCCTCGTTATACTGACCGCCAAAAAAGATATTTTCGACAGCATCAAATTGTTGCCTCTCTAAAATAATAATGTGATTATTATCCACGTTTCTGATTGTAGAAATAATATCAGAGTAAAAAGTATGAAGATCAGCCTTGGAAGGTGCAGTTGGTTCATTAATTACATCATATCCGGCGATTGTTGGGTTGTCGGCATATCGTTTGGCCATATATTCCCAAGCTGCAACAACCCTCTTGCGCCATTCTTCATCAGTCCATAGGTAGGGATTTCCATCATAGTGGAGTTGATTATCTTGCTGTTTAGTATTTTGTGCTGCATCTGTCAAAGAAAAAACAACATAGATACCATAACGCGCTCCTAATTCAACAAGATGGTCTATTTGTTGAAGAACAGCATCATTATACTGATACGGTGCTGTCTCTAAGGCATAGAATGACACCTGCTTTCGAATTACATTCACTCCCATATTACTTAAAGTTTGAAAATCTTCCTCAGTTATATAACGCGTAAATAAAGCATGGTTAAACTCATTTATTTCTTCTGTACTGTATGGAGAATCGGGTATTTCCTTAAAACTCCAAAAGGGAAATGGGTCCAAATCAATACCCCGCAGGAAAACCACATTGCCTTCAGAATTTACTACCTTGCTGCCTTCCGCATGTAGAAACCCAGTCAAATCTTGTGAAGAAGGAGCTCCCTTACAACCCGAAGTGATGATAGAAAAAATACACACCACCATAGTATAAATGGGTATTCTTTGGCATCTATTCATGATATATCACTATTCTATAATTGTATTTTGATATTTATTGATGGCGTAAATCCGATCATTGCTACATCGGTTATAGTAATCGGTGATTTCCAATACTCATAACGTCTGTAACTTATATTCCGTTGATTATACACATTGAATAAAGATAAATTTACTTCACCATTTATTTTCCCAATGATAATTTTTTTATTAATGGCTAATTCCAACCAGTGTAATGGTGGTAACCGCTTTTGATTCCTCTTCCCTTGTAATACGTAATAATATATATCTTTTGCTTCTATTGTATCAAAATATGCTCCATCCCAGTTTTGGATATCGATTTGGTCAACATCTGTATAAACCCTACCTGACGATAAAACCCAGGATGCTGAAATATTCCAAGTTCCAATTGAATAATTCCCGACCCATTTAAATTCGTGTGTACGATCATGGTCAGCTAAATATGGAATCCCTTCATTTATCTTTGGGAAAGTATATTCAACTTTTCCAAAATTATAACTTGCCCAACCGGTAATCATTCCATATTTTTTTTGTGCAGATATTTCAAATCCTTGCGAATATCCCTTTCCGGTATAAAATAATGGTACATTTTCAAAAATTGCATTGCCCGTTACTTCGGCTAAAATTGTCTGCTGCCTATTATATTCCGTTAAACTATCGATTACTTTTAAATATGCCTCTACCCCGAATGAATAATTAGCATTCGTATTATGTATTCCCAAGATGAGATTTTTTGATGATGCCGGTTTGATAGAATCTCCGACAACCAACCAAAAATCATTCGCGCCATCAAGAGAATTTTCATTTATAAATCGATTTATAAATTGATAATATTGACCAAATGATGCTTTTAGAGCAATATCATCATCTATCAAATATCGCAAGGCGACTCGCGGTTCATAATAAAGCTTATCAAACTTGTCAAAATAATTACTCCGAATGCCTGTAGTTAATTGCAATTTATCATTTGGGGTCCACTGATCTTGTAAATACAAGTGACCGAGTAATACATTATTTCCTTTGTCAATTGACCATAATTTTTCCGCATACAAAGTGGAGAATTCCGTTTGAAATAGTGAAGCACCTAAGCCAAACTCAGCTTTATGCTTAGCCGACAATGCCAACTCACTTTCAAGCCGGATGGATGTATCTTTTACTTCATTTTTTTCATTTAAATTTACTATTGGTAATGTGTAAAAAAATGATGTATCGGTTGCACTTTTTGAAAATGTTTCGGAATTATAAGTAGTGTTAGCCAAAAATAGATGTGAAAATATTTTCGGATGCCAATGACGTGACCATCGAAAACTTGTTCCGAAATTTCCCCAACTACTTCGGTCATGTAAATCAATATAGTAACTATAAGAATCACCTTCTAATTGAAAATCACTTTTTTCATCGGCAGTTTGGTCAAAATAATCCAATCCTTTATAAACACTGAAAGAAACAATATCATTTTTTGTAGGCATTAAAGTGATTTTTCCATTAAGGTCATAAAAATAAAATTGCGGTTTGAATGGTTGAGGTAAATAACGCGAACCTCCTAAATTTGCTGCATCCATTTCTACTTTGGTATAATTCTCACCGGTTATATAGCCACTAATTATATCATAGATTGGGGTCTTGAAATAATCAATGTGTGAGCGCCGAGCCGATAAAAATATACTCCCTCGCTTCCATAACGGTAATTCTAAAGCCATACCGGTACTTAACATTCCCGAGGACAAAGAAAAATGTTTTTTATTTGAGTCGCCATTTTTTCCAGATAATTCCACAATTCCCGAAATACGACCACCATATTTAACCGGAAATACACTTTTATAAACCTGCACATCTTTTACTGCGTTGGAGTTAAAAGCGCTGAAAAATCCAAAAAAGTGATCAATGTGATATAATGTCATTCCATCAAAAGTAATTAAATTTTGGTCAGGGGTTCCTCCCCGTATAAAGAGTCCCGCTGTACCGATCCGACCGACTGAAATACCGGGATACATTTGTAATGAGCGCATAATATCCACTTCACCTAAACTTGGCAACGCGGATATCTGTCGTGGAGCGAAAGCAATCCTACTGTCACTTTCTAAAGAATGTAATATTTCAAATTCCTTACCATAGGCATTTACATTCTTCCCTTTCAGGACATTCGGGTTCATTTTAATGTTAATAGGATCTAACGATTTTTGAAAATTTGATACTAATAATTCTTGCGATTCATATCCAATATATGATGACTGCAACAATACAGTTTTACTCTTGATGCCACTAATTGCAAAATAACCGTTAGGATTAGTCACATCACCTACATAAGTGTTTTTTACTGCTATATTAACGTATGGTAACGGTTCACCGGTTTGCGAATCATACACTATTCCACTAATTGTCATCCCTCTTGAATATAACCATGGTTTAATTATTATAAATTGCTCACCATTTTTCTTCCATGCCAAGTCTGTCCCGGATAAAATTTCGTCGATAATATCTTCAGCAGTACAATTCTCGCAACTGAAAGTCACATTAATATCACGTACGTGCTTATCCTGATAGATAATTAAAAGATTCTCATTTTGGATCAATTGATCTAACACTTCAACTAAAGGACGATCATCAAAATGGACGTTAATTGATGCACTATCGCTTTGTGAGAAAGTAAGGTTTAACAGGATGACGGAAAAAAAAGCAAATCGAATAAATCGATTAATAAATAACATAAACTCCCTTTTCAAATCGATAGTGCTGCTGTATCAGAATTGATAAAGTCGATAATACTGATTCAATACTATCAGTTTCCAACACACCGGTTACAGTAATATAAGCTAATTTTTGATTTGATAATTTAACCTGAACATCAAAACGACGCTCAATCTCTCGACACACATTTGACAAATTATCTTGATAGAACATTAATTTATTTTGCGTCCATCCGGGATAATTTTCAAATGGTAACTTTTGCGGTTGTTCAGGTGGCTCTCCATCTACAAAACGCGACATTTGTCCCGCTAATAATATTACTTGCTTTTCTTGTACTGTATCAGAAACCTGTACTTTACCTTTGTTAACAGCAACTTCAATTATATCATCACGATGTTTAACATTAAATTTTGTACCAAGAACAGTTACGGTTAAATTATCTGAATTAACAATAAACGGGATCTGCCCGCTTTCAACATCAAAGTATGCTTCGCCTATAATTTCAACAATACGTTCAGATTTCCAACTTGATTTTTTATATCTAAGTTCTGATTCAGGGCTTAATTGAACAAGCGAGCCATCCGGTAACATATGACTTATAATTTCACCGCGGTCAATAGCAATATTTACAATATTAAATTGAACATACAAAACCGGTAATAATATTAGCAATAATATTGCAAATGATATGGCAAACACCGGTCTCAGCTGCATAAATTTGGGACGTAATTTCGGAATGGGTTGTGTTATTTCATCCACAGCATCAAGTTTACTTTCCAACCGTGCCCAAGAAACTTCCGTATCAATTGGTTTGGGTAGTTTAATTCTTTTACTCACATCCCAAATGATTTTCTCCTCATCACTGAAATTATTGAATAATTTATTTTTTTTCTTAATTCCCATTCGTTAATTCCAATTTACAAACTAAGCACTTTCCCCATAAATATTATCGTTCCAGAATGTCGTTCGCGGATAGCAAAGATAAAGGATTGGTCAACACGGATTATAGGAATAGTAGGTCCAAGTC
>JAUXHY010000075.1 GCA_030621275.1 bacterium
AGGCACCTTACCTGGTCGGAATCCGGGAATTTTTATTTGTTTGCCAAATTTTCCCATAAATTTGTTAAAATCATCTGACAATTCATTCCACTCCAACCCTACGGTTAATTCCTGAGTATATGAATTGATTTCCTTTAAATTAATATCCATTATTGTTCCTAAGTTATTAAAATAGCCCTGCCATCTTAAATAACAGGGCTATATTTTTAAAAAATTTATAATTTTTTATTGTTTTAATCGGTAAACAGCACCTTCCATAGTTTTTAAAAACTTTTCTAATTGTGTTTTTGTATGGAATAGGTCACCTATATTTTCAAAAATATCCGAAGGATACATTTCTTCATCATAATCTCTAAGTAAATTTGATTCCAATTTCAATGTCATATCACGTATGACTTGTTTTGGTATGTCCTTAGTTCTCAAAAAATTAATAAGCAGATTTAGTTTTCCATCAGAGCTTAGATGAAACAAGGGGATTAAACCTATATCAGATTCGCATCTAAATGTAAGGGTCCCTTTATCACTGCCTCGTCCCCATGTAATGTTATCAGCATATTTCTCGGAAAATTCAATTAACTCAATACCGACCTTAGCAACCTCCCGTGTACAATTTTTTCGTAATTCTTCCGTAAATGTTTTTTTATTCCATGTTACCATTAAAATTTGACCTCAATATATATAAAATGTTAGAAAAGCATAATTCTCAGGGGTTGAATTTACGGGTAATGTAAAAGAAAATAAAGCATCTGTTTTCACAGATGCTTTATTTCATTATTAAAATATTATTTGCGTTAGAAACTAATTGAATTTAGACTGAATGTGAATTCAAATCTTATTCTCTCTTTTATCCACTCGAAATCAGCTATTACAGACTCCTCATCCCAACTTTGATATACCGGTAAATATACTTTAACTACTCCAAGATCAACAGTCAATCCTGCATCAATATAGTTGTCATGTAGATCGGTAGCTCCCGCGATGTCGGCAAAAAATTCAAGCGGCATATTTGTAAAAGATTGGGTTAGATTTAATCCCCAACTAGTTTCATTTGAGTAAATAGCTCGATTACCATCCATTACCAAACCGCGCAATCCGGGTCCATCTTGAATATATTGACGTTCATAAATAGCAGGGAAAGTGTTGTCATCAAGTTCCATACGGTTGAATACAAATGCTGAATTGAAATTTGGGTCAACTCCACCACTTAAATATGTATTATATTGCTGAGGTATATACCCGTCATTCAGGAATGTACCAACCCAGCCCCTTAGATTAGTAATACTTTTCTTTGAATTTCTCCACCGTAGATTTCCGGTCAGATTAATTTTTGAAAATTCATTTTTACAGAACGATGACATAAGATTAGCTTGAATAGAATACCTTAAAAGAGGATTAGGTCTGTGACTATAATTTAACCCAATATCACCAATTAAATATTTACCGGAGGAATAATATTCTGATATTACTGCATCCCGTTCAATATCATGCGTGTACACAGCAGCATTTATACGTGTAGCAGGCGTGGAAACAATCGGTTTCCGAATTAATCCGTTAAAGGCAAATTTCCCGCCCTTTCGACCTTGATAATCATTGTAACCTGCAGAAAGAGAAAATGATCTAAATCCAAATGATTGATAGAATGTTTTTTGAACTTGAGCACTTCCTACTAATTTATTATTTGCAAAATCCCACATCGGTTTAACCGATATTCCATAGTTAAAAGTAAGGGCATATCCACTGTACGCCAAAACTCCGGGACTCCAGCTATTATATTCATTGACACTAAATAACCATGGGAGCCAATAGACATTACGCTTGTTATAATCTGGTTCGTCAAACACGAAATCGAGTCCAACGGAGTGTTTAGTAGTATTATTACTTTTATTCAAATCCGGTAATAAGTTGCTTGGATCAGCAATCGCTTTTACCGCTCCTTCCGGCGATGCAAACGTTCTTGATCCAGTAAACCCGTCAACCCATTCGGATGATACTTCATCACCATCTTTATTATAGTAAGCAATTTCAACAGGAGCAGTTAATTCACCTTTATTTATAACAATAAAAGAATCTCCCTTCTTTTTAATGCAGTAATCAACTGTTTTAGTGTCATTTATAACTCCATCAAAATACCATGATAAATCATCATCTGTACCACTTTCAAATGCTTGTCTAATATCTGCTGGTTGCGGATGTTTGAACTTCCACTCATCAAAATACTCCTGCATAATTTTGTCCATTAACTCTTCGCCAAGATAATGCTGTAAGTAATAAGTATAAATCGCCGCTTTACCATAAACCAATGAACCGTAATTCCCTTGATTTATTTCCGTTGAAGTAATATCAATTGGTTGTTCATCTCCTAAAATTGCACGTTGATTATATCCAAAATATCCCATAAGCCAACTCATAGTAACTTTATTGGCAATCTTCAATTTATTCTGGATAAAATCAGAGAAAATAATAGTTTCCCCCCTGTCACTATATTTCTTTTCCCAATATTTAAGATTTGCATAAGTATTTAATCCTTCATCTTGCCAAGCATGATCACGCTCATCAAAACCGAGGATACCGTATAACCAATTATGTCCAACTTCATGCATAATCACATATTCCAACGCATCTTTAGAAGGCATTTTTGATATTACTGTTATATTAGGATATTCCATTCCGCCACCAGCCGACATATCACCATCCACTGCGGATACATGATTGTAAGGATACTCTAAATAAAATTTACTATACCAATAAGTTGCATCGCTGATGTATTCTAATGAATTTTCCCATAGTTCAGCATTTTTCGGTAGATACATGCTCCAGAGTATAACCACTCTACCGGATTCCTCAAATTTTAATTCTCCTTTACGAACGATCCAATTGGGATCGGCAAACCATGCAAAATCATGCACATTTTCCTGATGGAAATGCAATGTTTTCATTTCTCCGGATTTTTCATTATCGTTTTTTACCAATTTTTTTAAAGCTTTCTTCAATTCTTTCTTTTCAAGACTATGCAATTTATCACCTTCTGCTGCAAGCGAATCCAGCCAAGCATATTCTGCTTCCCCATTCACCAAATCTCCGGTAGCCATTATTCTGTAATTTTCTGGAAGAGTAATTTTTACATCAAAGGTTCCAAATTCACTGTAGAATTCTCCCATATTAAGATACGGCATCGGATGCCATCCATCATTGTCATAAACTGCCGGTTTCGGATACCACTGAGAAATTTCATAATGTTTTCCGGAATGACCTAATCTTGAGAATACTTTCGGTATCTTGACAAAAAATGGCGTTTCAATTAATACGCTTTCACCGGGTTTAAGCAGGTGTGGTAAATGGACTTTAGCTACATCAATCCACTCCGGGTGGTATTCCCAATTCATACTCTCTCCGTCGATTTTAAAATCGAGACTGTCAATATATCCTCTATCATCTTCATCAGCAAAATAGAATTTTGTGTGGCCTTGGTCAAAACCCTGTTTAGCACCAGCAGTTTCATTATTTTTATAGGCATTGGGCCATAAGTGAAACCAAATGAAATCAAGTTCATCCAGTGAATTATTTGTATATGTTAATTTTTCATAAGCTGATAATGTATGCAATGAATCATCTAATGTTACATCAATATCATATTCGCAATATTGTTGAAAATATGGTTTTTGTGCAAAAATAAATGATATTAGAATTAATAGAATTGCAATTCTTTTCATGATCAAATCCTTTAGTTTAGGTTCATAAACAAAATCTTAGACAATAGAATTTAGAAATAGTTGTCTTTATCAACTATATTTAAATAATAAAAACCCCGCACAAAACGGGGCTTTTTTTATATATCAGAATAGAATTAATAATTCTTTTCCATAATTTCAAAATATGATTGCGGATGGTCACAAGCAGGGCAAACTTTTGGAGCGCCTTTTCCCTCATGTAGATATCCACAATTTCTACATTTCCATATAATTTTGCCATCTCTCTTAAATACTCTTCCATCTTCAAGATTATTGTACAAAGTACGATATCTTTCCTCGTGAGCTTTTTCAACTTTGGCAATTTGTCTGAATACATTTGCTACGTCTTTAAATCCCGCTTCTTCAGCAATGTCAGCAAAAACCGGATATAGTTCAGTCCATTCTTCATTTTCACCATCGGCGGATGCTTTCAAATTTTCTAAAGTTGTTCCAATTTTACCTGCTGGATATGTTGCAGTAATCTCAACCATTCTACCTTCTAAAAATTTGAAAAATCGCTTAGCGTGTTCCTTCTCGTTGAGAGCTGTTTCGGCAAAAATCGCCGATATCTGTTCGAGTCCTTCCTTTTTTGCCTGTTTGGCAAAATAATCATATCGCATACGTGCTTGTGATTCCCCGGCAAACGCTTTTAGTAAATTTTGTTCTGTTTTTGTTCCTTTTAAGGAAGCCATAATTTTCTCCTAGTAAATAAAACTGATTAAATTATTCAAATATCTTGTCAAAATTTAAAAAAGAAGTCCACTAATTTGCGAACTTCTTTTTTCTATTTAATCTAGATTTCCTTCTACAAAATCCCAATTAACTAAATTCCAAAATGCTTCAACATACTGTGGTCGCGCGTTACGATAATCCACATAGTAAGCATGCTCCCAAACATCACAAGTTAACAATGCTGTTTTTCCACTTGTTAACACCGTTCCTGCATTACTTGTATTGATTATTTCCAATCCGTTTTCACCATTTACTAACCAAGTCCAACCGGAACCAAAATTGGTAACAGCTGATTTGGTGAATTTTTCTCTGAATTTATCGAATAATCCAAATGATTTTTCGATTTCTTCCAACAATGTTCCGGTCGGTTTGCCACCGCCATTTGGATTTAAACAATTCCAATAAAAACTGTGATTCCATACTTGGGCTGCATTATTAAAAATTCCGCCAACTGGTGCTTTTTTTATAATATCTTCCAACGCCATATCTTCAAATTCTGTTCCGGGAATTAAATTATTCAAATTGGTTACATAGGCATTATGATGTTTTCCATAATGAAATTCTAAAGTCTCTTTTGAAATATGCGGTTGTAAAGTATCCATTGCAAATTGTAATTCTGGTAATTTATGTGTCATAAAAACTCCTTTAAATTATAATTAGCAGGAGCAGAAGTAACTCTGCTCCTGCTTTAATACGAGGGTTATAACTCGCTCGCGTGCTTATCTAAATAATCTGCTACACCGATAGTATCGGCTTTCATTCCAGTGTCACCATCTTCCCAACCTGCAGGACAAACTTCGCCGTGATTCTGATTGAAGGATAAGGCGTCAATCATCCTTAGCATTTCATCAATGTTACGCCCTAATGGTAGATCATTGATTACAGCATGGCGTACAATACCATCTTCATCAATTAAAAATGATCCGCGCAAAGCAACATCTCCGCCAACAGTGGTCTCTTCTTCTCCGGCTTCTGTTTCCACATACGCAGGCGTTGCCCCGATCAAAACATCGTATTTACGAGAAATTGATTTATCTTTATCAGCAATGAGAGGATATTTTACTTGTCCAATTCCACCATTATTGACGTCGGTATTTTTCCAAGCCAGGTGACTAAACTCTGAATCAATTGAGCAGCCGAGTACTTGTACTCCACGTTTTTCAAATTCCGCTAAGCGATGGTCGAAAGCAATGATCTCCGTCGGACATACAAAAGTAAAGTCCAATGGATAGAAAAACAACACAACTTTTTTTCCTTTATAATCTGACAATCTAACATCTTTAAAACTATTATCCGCCATTACGGCAGTTGCTTTAAAATCCGGTGCTGGTTTTGTTACTAACATTATTTATTCCTTTATTTTATTGTTAATTATTTTGACAGTCTTTACAAATTCCGACTAAATGAATTTGGCATCTGTCGATAATATGATTTGTTTTTGATTCTACTTGTGAAACAAAATCTTTTGTATTTATATCGATATCAAAAACTCGATTACATGTTTTACATTGAAAATGCTGATGGTCATCCAAGAAAGCATCATAGTGAATTGTTCCATCGATATTTATTGATTTAAGTAATTTGTTATCAACTAATTGTCCAAGATTACGATAAACGGTTCCCAAGCTGACATTCGGTAGTTGTGTCCGCGCTTTTTCATATACATAATCAGCAGTTGGATGAGTTCGGGTATCCTGAACAATATTTAATATTAAATCTCTTTGTTTACTGAATCGCATTATTATTCCAATATTTCATGGAATAATATTAAATATAAATAATGTAGTTGTCAATAATAATAATGATTACTGTTATTATTTATAAAGTAGTCTTATAAAAATCCAATATTGTATCCCAAAATTCAGGATGATGATTACAATCAGAATGACCCTTACCTTCCACTTTCCATAATTTTACTTTATCAGGATTACCGGCTTGGTATAATTCATCGGCATGTGAAACTGGAGCAGTTGCATCGTCAATTCCATGAATAAGGAATATACTAGCATCGGATTTCATAATATTATTCGATGGCGCAATATCATCGAATTTCGCTCCAATTCGAAACTCCATATATTTAAAAATGAGCCATATAAATGGATAGTATGGTATTTTACGTTTTT
>JAUXHY010000252.1 GCA_030621275.1 bacterium
CGACTTTGTTGCTCGTAGAACAATAGCTAAATACCGGGAGCAACTTAATTATCCTGTCGCGCGTTTGCGGCGAGAATTAAAATAATAAGGAGAAATTATGGCAGGACGTAAAGTTGTGTTTGGGGATGTAGAAATTAACATACCTGAAAAGCTATTGTCAATTGGTGTAATGCCGATAATTGCAATAGTATTAATACTTTGGTTATTAACCGGTGTATATAGTGTTGGTCCTGATGAAGTAGGAGTTGTTAGGACTTTTGGAAAAGTGACCAGTGTGGCACAATCGGGATTGCGCTATCATTTACCTTTTCCAATACAGGAAGTTGATACCCCAAAAGTTACTGAAGTAAAGAGAACAGAAATCGGATTCCGGCATATTGGCAATCAGCAGTTCAGAAAAGTTGAACACGAAAGTTTGATGCTTACCGGAGATGAAAATATTATTGATGCAGAGATGATTGTGCAGTATAAGATTAAAGATGCTGAGAAATATTTATTCAATTTTGTAGGTCCCGAACTCACTATGAGAGAAGCATCTGAATCTGCATTGCGTACAGTAATTGGTCAGCATTCAATTGATGAAGCA
Source organism: bacterium (assembly GCA_030621275.1). Taxonomy (GTDB): domain Bacteria; phylum Fidelibacterota; class Marinisomatia; order Marinisomatales; family JAHJCW01; genus JAHJCW01. The sequence goes on from JAUXHY010000252.1 coordinate 587, forward strand.
TTGACAACCGGCAAATTCCAAATTCAAGAAGAAACAAAAGAGCTAATTCAGCTATATGTAGATAAATATGATACAGGAATACTAATAGTTGCAGTACAGCTCCAATCGGTTGCTCCGCCTAGAGAAGTAGAGGCGGCATTTAAAGATGTGGCTTCAGCTAAGGAAGATAAAAACAGAAAAATCAATGAGGCGGAAGGATATCGTAATGACATTATTCCTAAGGCGCGCGGAGAAGCGCAAGCTATGCTAAGAGAATCCGAAGGATTTAAAGAGGCTCGTATTAAAAGGGCTGAGGGTGATGTAGCAAAATTCCGTGCGATGTTAGTTGAATATCGCAAAGCGAAGGACGTAACTCGGAAAAGATTGTATTTGGAAGCCATGGAAGAAATTCTACCAGGTGTGAAAAAATACATTGTGCCAAATGGCAAAGATGGCAATTTGTTAAACTTTCTCAACTTAAGCGGACAGTAGGAGGCGGAAAATGAAAAAAATAACAATTATAGTTATAGTATTAATTGCAATTATCTTATTGACCACAGTTTTTAAGGTTGATGTAACAGAACAAGTTGTTGTCTTACAATTTGGTAAACCGGTTCGGACTATACAAGATCCTGGTTTGTACTGGAAATTACCTACTCCTATCCAAAATGCGGTATTTTTTGATAAGAGATTATTGGAGTATGATGTTCAACCGGCAGAGGTGTTGAGTACTGATAAAAAAACACTAATTGTAGATAACTATGTTCGTTGGCGGATTGCAGATCCATTACTATTTTTACAAACTGTACAGGCAATTCCTACTGCGGTCACGCGTTTGGACGATATTGTTTATTCAGAGATTCGCCGAGAACTTGGTTTGCACAATATGGCCGAGATCATTACTGATAATCGTGAACAAATTATGGACGCAGTAACAAAAGCAAGTTATGAGGCAACGCTTCCTTATGGTATAGAAGTTGTAGATGTGCGCATTAAACGTGTCGATTTACCGGCGGAAAATGAAGCATCAATATATGCTCGAATGCAAGCTGAAAGACAACGGAAAGCAAATCAGTATCGTTCGGAAGGTGATGAAGAATCGCAGAAAATTGTTGCTTCCACAGAAAAGGAAAAAACGATTATCCTAGCAGATGCATATAAAGTAGCTGAGGAAACTCGTGGTGAAGGTGAAGCAAGAGCGCTACAAATTTATGCTAATGCATATTCTGCAGATCCTTCGTTTTATGAATTTCTAAAAACATTAGAAACTTATAAGAGTGTAATAGATTCAAGTACGACGCTCGTATTGCCGGCTGATTCAAAATTATTTGAGTTGTTGGTGAAATAATAAAATTTGAACCGCAGAGAACACAAAGTTAATGAATTAATATATCAATTTTCTTTTTGTTCTTTGTGGTTTAAAAACAGGAAAATAGATTGAGTAAAATTAAAATAAAATCGACCACAATTTTAGGCGTTCGCAAGAAAAATAAAGTTGCGCTTGGTGGTGATGGTCAAGTTACATTTGGTGATATGGCGCTGAAACAGAAAGCTGTAAAAGTACGTCAATTTGAAACTGTCAAAGGAAACGTTTTAGGTGGTTTTGCCGGAGCCGCTGCCGACGCATTGACTCTATTCGAAAAATTTGAGAATAAATTAGAAGAATATGAAGGTGATTTAAAACGTTCAGTTGTTGAGTTAGCAAAAGAATGGCGTACTGATAAATATTTGCGTCATCTCGATGCGTTATTAGCATTAATGAATAAAAAAAGCAGTTTTATTGTATCAGGCGATGGCAATGTAATTGAACCGGATGGACCAATTATTGCGATTGGTTCGGGTGGTGGATTTGCTCAATCAGCGGCGAAAGCATTGTTGGAAAATACAACCTATGATGCCAAAAGAGTTGTTGAGAAATCTTTAAAAATTGCAGCTGATCTTTGTATTTATACTAACGATACAATAACTGTATTAGAAGCATGAGCAATGAATTAACTCCGCGGCAAATCGTTCGTGAATTGAATAAATATATAGTTGGGCAAAGTGGAGCCAAGCGAGCGGTTGCGATTGCTTTAAGAAATAGATGGCGTAGGCAACAAGTACAGGGATCAATGCGGGATGAAATCCTGCCCAATAATATTATATTAATTGGAACAACCGGCGTTGGAAAAACTGAAATAGCAAGGCGGTTAGCAAATCTTGCAAAAGCACCATTCATAAAAATTGAAGCAAGTAAGTTTACTGAAGTTGGTTATGTGGGTCGCGATGTAGAATCAATAATACGTGATCTGACCGATACAGCAGTAAATATGGTACGAATGGA